>CAYSKA010000070.1:0-7646 GCA_964431505.1 uncultured Oscillospiraceae bacterium | reverse complement strand
GTTATTACCACCGAATCCAATTCGGAAATCCCCTACCAGTGGGAAGATGAAAATGGCTTTTCCGTGATGAGAATGCCGTATACATATGATGGTCTGGAACGATACTACGATTTAGGAAGAGAAACCGATATACCCGCTTTTTTCAAGCGTCTCCGCGAAGGGGCAACCGTTACCACAGCCCAGCGGAATCCTGCTGAAATAGAGGAATACTTTGAGCCGTATTTAAAGCGGGGAAACGATATACTGCATATAGCGTTTTCATCAAAAATGTCAGGTACCTTCAGCAATGAATGCATAGCAAGGAATGAGCTTTTGGAAAAATACCCTGAACGGAGGATTGAGCTGGTTGATACGCTTGCCATATCAATGCCGCTTGGCCAGCTTGTGGGAGTAGCTCTTGAAATGCGAAGGGCAGGAAAATCCCTTGATGAAATACGCGACTGGGTGGAGGATAATAAGATGAAATCATGCTCCCTTTTCGCGGTGGATAGCCTGGAATATCTTCGTAGAGGCGGCAGAATTTCAAATACGGCTGCATTTTTTGGAACCGCGCTTCAGCTAAAGCCCATATTGACCGTTGGCCCTGACGGCCTTGTGATTCCAGTTGCAAAGATAAAGGGCCAAAGAAAGGCAATTAAATATATTCTGGAGGGATGCGCGTCTACGATAGAACGTCCTGAAGATCAAACCGTATATATTTGCCATGCCGATTGTCCCGGAGATGCCAGTGTGTTAAAATCACAAGTAGAAGAGCGGATCAAGCCAAAAGCTGTTGTGATTAGGCCCGTGGGTCCCGTAATAGGCTCCCACTGCGGTCCGGGAACGCTGGCCATAGTCTATTTTGGGAAGGACCGCGATGAATTGTTGTTGAAGTAACTAATTTTAATATATTAGGAGCAAACGCCTATGGATATAAAGTTTTGCGGAGCAGCACGATCTGTAACCGGTTCTTGCCATCTTGTCGAATTTGAAGGGGGCAGGCTTCTGGTCGACTGCGGTATGCGCCAAGGGCAGGATACAAAGACGGAGCTCGGCGAAGGGGGTTTTCTTTTTGATCCTTCCAGCATTGACGCGGTGCTGCTTACACATGCGCACATTGACCACAGCGGATTAATTCCCCTTCTTGTAAAGAGGGGATTTAACGGAGTTGTGTTAGCCACGGAGGCAACGTCCCAGCTCGCCACGATAATGCTTCCTGACAGCGCCCATATTCAGGAGGGCGACGCAGAAAACGCCAACCGTAAGCGCCTCAGGGCTGGCAAGGAACCGATTGAACCGCTGTACACCCTTGAGGATGCAAACAACGCTCTAAAGCTGTTCAGGTCAGTTGACTACAAAGAGACTGTAAGGTTGATGCAAAACGTAACGGTACGTTACAGGGATATGGGGCATCTTCTGGGTTCCGCAGCTATAGAGCTGTGGATAGAAGAACACGGCAAGACAAGTAAGCTTGTGTTTTCCGGCGATATTGGCAGGGATAACCGGCCAATCATCCGTGATCCAGACCGTATTGAATCTGCCGACTACCTCATAATAGAGGGCACGTATGGAGACCGGAACCATGAGTTGAGCACGGATGAGGCAAAGGAGGCTCAGTTTTCAAAAATTATATCGGCAGGGATAGCCCGCGGAGGCAACATAGTAATACCCAGCTTTGCGGTTGGAAGAACACAGGAAATACTATATTTCATAAAAAAGCTGATTTATAAGGGGGCGATAGCTGGTCTAGATAAAATACCCGTATATATAGATAGCCCACTGGGCATTGAGGCAACCCGTATATACGAGCGCTGCGCTAAAGGCTATTTTGATGAGGAAGCGATTGAAATGAGCAAGGGCGGATCGCCGTTCGATTTTCCAACGCTTCGCGTTGCCCGCACTGCTGATGAAAGCAAGCTGATTAATTTTACACAAGGAGCAAAAATAATCATTTCGTCATCTGGTATGTGCGACGCCGGACGCATCAGGCACCATTTAAAGCATAACCTGTACAGGCATGATTCTACAATCGTGTTTGCGGGTTATCAGGCGGTAGGCACCTTGGGCAGAATGCTGATAGATGGGGTTCAAAGTGTAAAGTTATTTGGAGAGGAAATACGGGTAAACGCGACAATAGAACAGCTAACTGAATTCTCCGGTCACGCCGGAAGGGACGAGCTGATAAAATGGATAACTGATATTGACGCGAGACCGGAAAAGATTTTCTTTGTACATGGCGAGGAAACGGCTCTGGAGTCTTTGAATAAAGCCGTGCAATCGCTGGGATACACAACAGTAGTTCCAGCCCTTGGAGATGTATATAAACTGGGAAACGCTAATCATGACACTTTAATGCCGAACGCTCAGGTTGAAGACGTAAACGTATTAGATCGCGATACGGAAATAAAAACCCAGCTAAACCGGATACTTGATCTCCTTGAGGACATACGGGAGCGAAGGTCTCCGGACATGGAACTGAAGCTTGATATTATGGAGACCGATATAAAGGCCTTTGCCGACCGCTGGCAGGAAATATTAATGAGTTAAAAAACATAAACCAGGCACGCCCCGACTATTCTAAGCGTGCCTGTCCACAGACCGATCTACATATTAATCGTTAAGTTTTTATAATAGATCAATTCTTCATATTTTGTAACAGGTGATGCTTATGGGAAATAATAACCCGCATAAGGGGCATAGAGAACGAATGAAAAATCAATACTTTGAAAACGGTCCGCAGTCTTTTTTGGATCATCAGCTGTTGGAGCTTTTGCTTTTCTACAGTATACCTCAGAAGGATACAAATCCTCTTGCTCACGAACTGCTAAACCAATTTGGCAGTCTGCGCAACGTAATAAAAGCAGACCGCAAGATACTCGCAAACATAAAAGGCGTGGGACCCAATACGGCGATTCTGCTTACGCTGATCTCCGATATATATGACCGCGCCTTGCAGCATTTTGATGATGAAAAGCTGTTAAATACCCCTGCGGCAGCAATGCATTACTGTATATCGCTGCTGCATAAACAGCCGAACGAAACCATCTGCGTAATATCGCTTAATAAGCAGGGAAAGCTATTGGGTTCCGATATAATAGGGATAGGCACGTTGACGCAAGCTGAAATATATCCCCGCTCAATTATGATGTCCGCGCTTAAGCATAACGCCCATAGCGTAATACTTTGTCATAATCACCCATCTGGCAATCTCCAGCCCTCCGTACAGGATATTGAAGCTACCAGAATGGCCTCAATAATTCTGGATGCAGGCCAGATACGCCTATTTGACCACATAATAGTGGGGCAGGACAGCGCATTATCAATCAAGTCCGGCACTGTCATCCTTAGTAGGATATCGTGCACGGACTCGGTTAGCATTGACCGCCTTAACGCGGAAACAGTTAGGTCTATAGGTGTAAACCCCGAAAAGATGCGCCGGGTCGCTGACGAAATAAACGCATATTTTTTGGGAGAATACGATTGAATAAGGGTTATTTATCGTGTTTAAGGGTGTTACGCGCCGCGTGAATCAAAGCGGCCTCCACCTCAGTCAATCCTACATCGTTCCTTTGAGCTGCCTGTTCGCAGTCGTCATACTCAGCTTTTATTCGTGCGCCATCGGTTTTAAATCTTATCGGACCGTATTCTGTATTAACTACACGGGTGCTTCTCGTGACCAATGCCCGTGTTTTAATATCTATACGTACTCCCCAGGTAGTCGTGTGTTTGAATAGCATCTCAACCATGCGGTCTGTACAAGCCACTTCGCACATGCATGATAAAGCGTGGGCCGGACGTCCCTTTTTCATTATAATCGGGGTGATCCAAACGTCTATGGCGTTTTCCTCCATAAGCTTCTTGGCGGCAAACGCCAGGCTCTCCCCTGTCATATCATCAATATTGGCTTCTATCAGCACTATATCGCCAGTTTTTTTATCCGCATCCGTACCCGTAAGGTAGGAACCGTCGCGCTCCTCACCCATTATTATTCGCAAGGCGTTAAGTGCTCCTGTATCCCTTTTCCCAAATCCATAGCCTACCGCTTGCGGAATCATTAAGGGCAGCTCACCGAAACGCTCCGCCTCCATAGCGCAGGCAGCCCCCGTAGGCGTGGTTAGTTCTCCGCGCTTTGGATCTGAGCCGTAGCAGGGACGCCCAAACAGGATTCTAGCCGTAGCGGGCGCGGGTACAGGCAAAGTCCCATGATCACAGGTTACGCTTCCGCCGCCGAGATTAAGCGGGGACGATACTATTTTCTTTATTCCCAGGGATTCAAGCGCAGCTGAAATTCCAACGATGTCCACTATTGAATCAACCGCCCCAACCTCATGAAAATGAACTTCATCCTCTGTTACTCCGTGTACGTATGCCTCGGCCTCCGCTACACGAGCGAATATGCGAAGCGCCCGTTCTTTCACGTTTGTGCTGATTTGCGAATTCAAAATAAGCGACTTTATCTGTGAATAGTTTCTGTATCCAGCATGTGAGTGTGAACCGTCACCATGGTGACTATGGCCATGCTTAAGGTGTACGTTAAGATCAATTCCACAGATTCCCCGCTTTTTAATACTGTTTGCCTCAACGTGGAATTCATCAGAAATCCCGAGATTGTTAAGCGAGGACATGATAAAATCAAAATCAGCCCCACAGTCTATAAGGGCCCCTAAAAACATATCACCGCTGATCCCCGAAAACGCATCTATATAAAGTGTCTTCATACTTCCCCCCCTCCTACAATTAGCCGATTTATCCTGCCAGCCGCGAATCCTGCCCCAAACCCATTGTCAATATTAACAACCGTTACGCCCGCTGAACACGAGTTAAGCATTGACAGCAGAGCTGCAAGGCCGTTGAATGACGCCCCATAGCCTACACTTGTAGGCAGGGCTATAACTGGACGGTCCGTAAGGCCGCCTACAACGCTTGGAAGCGCGCCGTCCATGCCTGCAGCTACCACTATGGCGTTTGCCGTAGCCAATGCGTCCTTATAAGCAAGTATTCTGTGTATTCCAGATACTCCTACATCATATACCCGCATGACATCCGCATCCATGGCCTCCGCTGTAAGCGCTGCTTCTTCGGCCACGGATATGTCCGTGGTGCCTGCTGTTACCACGATTACGCTGCCCTGGGGGTGCAATTCCCGGGGGTTGACGATGGCAATCGAAGCCGCCTCAGAGTGGTATACTTCCCCAAACCTGTGCTTCAGCACGCAGGCACAGTCCTCGCCTATTCTGGTAACCAATATATGCTTTCCCCCGTTTGACAGCAATGAGCTGCATATCCCGCATATCTGTTCGTTGGTCTTGCCGCGTCCATATATCACCTCAGGATACCCCTGGCGCTTTTCCCGGCTAAGATCCACCTTTGCAAAGCCGAGGTCGTCATATACTTCATCATTCATCACGCCTCAGCCCGCCTTTCGTTCATACTTCCCTGAACATAACCGTTCAAGTCAAGCGATACGTATCTGAACCCAACGGATTTGAGCGCATTTGATATATCGTTTTTCATTTCAAAAGCCCGGTTAATCTCATCCCCTGATAATTCCAGCCTAGCACAATCGCCATGAATCCTTACCCTAAGTTTTGTAAACCCCATGGACTTAAGCAGCGTTTCGCCCTTATCCGCCCTATCCAGGTCATGCAGTGTAATCTTTGTTCCAGTAGGAACTCTGGTAGCCAGGCAGGCATAGGATGGAATGCTTAAATCGCCAGCCTCTTCAAATAGCTGAATAATATCCGATTTTTTCATGTCAAGCTCCAAAAATGGACTTATAATACCGAGTTCACTTAATGCTTCCATTCCTGGGCGGTAGTCCAACGTATCATCAGCATTGGTGCCATCCATTACAGTCTTTATTCCATGGACCCATGCTTGATTAAGAATTTCAGTAAATATTACACGCTTGCAATAATAACACCTCTTTGGTCCGTTTGCAGCGACAAATTCGTTATCAAGGGCGCATACCTCTATAACCACATGTTCTACACCTGCAAGCTGGCTAAAGCGTTTAGCTACTGCTAACTCCACCTCGGGCATGAATTCACTGTGAACCGTTATGGCCAAAACATTTTTAGATCCTATTGCTTTAACCGCTGCCTTTAGCAAACAGGCACTGTCAGCGCCTCCCGAAAGCGCTATGGCGATCTTATCGTATTTCTTTAAAAAATCATTAAGCCTTTCCATTTACACCCTTCCATCCTAAATAATATACGCCTGCTAAATTTAACAGGCGTATTTATACAATAGTAAGCCTAAACTTCATATGTACGCATCTCAACGGCGACCTCGGCGGTCGGGAATTCTGCCCTGGCCTCGCCAAGTACGCCGGCGTCGTCAATGCTGCCCCCCCATATGTGAGTGCAGATAAGCTGCCTTACTCCGCATCGTTTCGCAAGCTTTCCGGCCTCGCCGGCAGTCAGATGCGCCGCGTTTTCCGTGGTTTTATCCGCGTTTAAGTAGCATGTATCGGCAAGCAGAAGATCCGCGCCGCTGCACAGGGTTTCAAGGCGCATGTTGTAACCCGTGTCTCCCGTATAGACCATCCGTTTGCCTCCGCTAATAAGCTCTGCTGCATAGGAGACAATGGTATGGGTCATTCTGTGCAAAACAACCGTTAGATCCTTAAACTTCAGCTTCATACCGTCCCTGGCAGCTATTATGTCGTAAACGCCGGAGGATACCAGCTGCCTGAATTCAAGCTCAGGTTCACAAGGCGCAACTACAGACAGGGGCGTAGGAATGGACCTATCCCTTGTATGTAGCTGTTTGAGCGCATATCTAAGCACAAGCATATCCGACATATGGTCGCTGTGGAGGTGGGACAATATTACGCCATCCACTGTGAGCCTAGGCTTTTTATACAGCAGCCTGCTAAGGGCGCCGTTTCCAAGGTCCAGAATTATAGACGCCTGCTCAGTTTCAACAAGATAACCCGAACAGGCTCCGGTAGCTGCAGGAAACGGTCCATATTTTCCTAAAACGGTCAATTTCATTCGCTATTTCACCCTAATAATAAAATCATTATCCTTTTGTTTATAGAGTTTCCCGCTCAGGATTTTTAATACGGGTATAGCGATGATAGTGTTAACCACAGTTTGAAGCAGATCAAGCGGCAGAGCGAACGATGCAACCCCGTAATCGCCCATTATTATAAGATCAAACAGGAAATAACCCGCAATCATTATAAGGGAGCAATACAGGCACACCTTTATAAGCTCCATCCAGCCGCTTCCTTTTTTAAGCAGTCTAGCCGCCAGCAAAGCCATACAACCCTTGATAATAAAACTTGGAATAGCATACACCGAGCTGCCCACAAATAGATCAGCAAGGCATGAACCTACAGCGGCTACAAGCGCTCCAAGCGGTCCGCCTAGCACCAATGCCGCTGCATATATCGGAGCATCGCCAAGATTTAGGTACGATCCCGCCGGATCGCCGTTATTACGGATTACGGGAGAAGTACCGCTATCGGTGGTCTGATATACAGGCACGCGCAACAAGGACGTCATCAGTACTATTATTACTAAAAATACGCCTGCCAGTATCAGTTTCTTGGTATTCAACTTACCCTTTTCCATTAGTAAATCCTCCTGTAATTGATATTCCGTCCCAACATTCCAATTATAATAATACATTATTTCCTATAATTTGAAAACCAAACT
>CAYSKA010000069.1:0-7714 GCA_964431505.1 uncultured Oscillospiraceae bacterium | reverse complement strand
ATAGGTTTGTGGATGCTACAAGAATAAGCGGTAAAAAATAAAGATATTTACGATAATCAACTTTCATTTTGCGCAAGCCATGTTTTTCGCTCAATCCGTTTTTTTTGATAAAAACCAGAAGAATGGTGGTCATAATAACGCATAGCGGAGCTGTAATGATCTTAACTATTCCTAAGTCAAGGGAAATGCTGTCTGCAACACTAAGTAAGACAACATATAGAACAATCCATACTAACGAAAAGTTCAGTTCATTTTTCTTATACAAAGAATTCATTATAACCCCTCCTTTAACGAACACAACGCGCCGAAAAGCATACGTTCTAAATCCGACGAAACAACATTTTCGTCATATTCGAGGGAGTTATTTGAAAGCATACTTGCGTATCCGTGAGCAAACAAAAATAATGATTTGAAAATAATTTTTGCTTGTTCAATACCGACATCTGCTGTTTTCGATAGAACTGCCAGAACAGGATATATCTCCTCGGTATCAATAAGCTCAGAGATGTTCTGTCCCGAAAACTCATTCGATTGAAAAAGGAAACGAAAAAGGTGCTTTTCTTCATTTGCAAATCGAATATACAATAAACCTATCTCTTTCATTGGTTCATCGCTTTTAATATCAGTTATATATGAAGAATGATATTCGTCCGCTTTTTCATAAACAGCTTTCTTTATATCCTCGATTTTTGAGAAATGATACATTACAGGCTGTGTTGAACACTTCAGTTTTTGTGATACTGTACGTGCATTGATTTTTTCCGCGCCTTCACTTCTTGCAATCTCAAACGCAGCGTTTATAACCATCTCTCTTGTGATTTTTGCTTTAGGTGGCACAATGATCCCCTCCTTACAATAATCCACGTTATATAACTGGTATTATATAACGTGGATTATTGTTTGTCAAGGGTTCTCATCGGCTATATGTAGGCTCTATCAATGATTCATTTGTACCTATCCATCCTTTATTCATCGCATGAGAACACCGCCTTAATAATTGCTCCGCTAGCGGTTTATCCCTATTAAATCGCGACGGCGCAGTTTGCCTTGCGTTCACAACACCAAAAAGGCGTTATCCAGTGCGATGAAGGTCCTCTTGGCAAAAACACCTATGAAGCCCTGATCATCGCCGCACAGCTAAGGTATTCCTCCATGCAGCCCTTATTAATAGTAACCCCAAATAAAACGAACATCATTCCAACGCCAATGTTCTATTTTTACAAGGCTGTGCCTTTTGTTGGTATAAAGAGCAGGGACGTGTCAACGCCCTCCAGCTCCAGCAGTTTAATCTTTTTACCAATACCGCCTGAATAGCCGGTTAAGCTGCCTTTTGAGCCTACGACCCTGTGGCAGGGAATGATAATGGAGATCGGATTGTGACCCACTGCTCCGCCGACCGCCTGACTGGACATGCTCTCCCTGTGCATTCTCACCGCCATCTTTTTCGCAATATCCCCATAGGTAATCACCTTCCCATATGGGATTTCACAGAGGATGCTCCATACGTCTTGGCGAAACGCGCCGCCAATCGGGGCCAGCGGCAACTCCGATATGGCAGGCTTCTCACCGGCAAAATACCGATCCAGCCATCTTTTGGCTGCATCAAATACCGGCAGGTCATCCTTCTCTGCCATGGCCTCGGGAATGGTATCCCCATGATATTTCTGCCCCTCCATCCACAAGCCGGCAAGGTTGCCGCCGTCGCAGGCAAGCGTAATCTTACCAATGGGCGAGGGCAATGTCGTCGAATAATACATTTGGCTTCCTCCTTATAACTTATTAAAATATTGACGGTTGCGTAGCTGCGCCACGGCCGCCATGCCTCCGCCATATCTAGCAGTTCCTTCGCCGTATAACCCGAAAGAGCCTTTTAAATTCCGGCGTCCGCTTTCATAAAAGAGCCCGGCCATTCCATGACCAGCATGGAAATATATTTGGCCGTCCAACTTCCAATGCCGCGAATGGCCATCAACCTTTTTATTCTTTCCTCCGGCTGGGCGATAGCCTAACGCTATCGTAATATTGTCGCCGTTCTTTTTTTTCGTTGTCAGCCTGTTTACGCAAAGCAAGCGGTAGCATCTGTAATTGAACTGCCGAAAGCCAGCTCCGCTCCGGCCTACAAAGAAAATGGGACGGTATCCAGCCTGTTCCGTTTTTGCCGCCATATGATAAAACGTGCAGTTTTCCGGCTTGGGCTGCCTTGCACGGCATATTGCACGACAGAATATACCTGTAGACGATATTCCCACAAAAAAACGTCCATCAAAGCGGGCGTTTTTCGCCTTAAAAGCAGCATACAGGATGTTATCGCTTGTTATCATTCCATAGCCCATTGGTTGATCTGCCTTTATTATACTATACATAGCGAAAAACCTCACTGCATTGGGACACGTATTTTCTTATCTAACATGCCATAACTAATGAATTATTTGAATCAATCCTGTATTGCTTGGCAAGGCAGAATTTATAGCACATACCTCTAAAAGGTTTATCCTTGTCAACTGAGGGTAACATTTCACCATTAAGAACTATCCGGTGCGCTCTGTCAGGGAGTGATCACGACGCGTTACGAAAATTAATTCAATGGTACTTCCCATCTTTGGAATTACAAATTATATGAACACTGCACCGGCCATAGGCCTTAAGGTGATTTTTGGCTCTGGTTGTGGTATAATATACACTAAAGCGGAAGGGCAGGAAGGTGTAACATATGGCAAAGCGGATTTTATTGGTTGACGATGAGCCTTTAATTTTAAAGGGTTTAAAATTTTCGCTTAATCAGGACGGATATGATACTGATACGGCTACTAACGGTGAGCAAGCCCTTGAAATGGCTTTAAGTAATAATTATGATATAGTGCTTTTGGACGTTATGCTGCCCGGACTATCGGGCATAGAGGTTTGCCAGAGGGTTAGGGAGATGAGTGACGTGCCTATAATTATGCTGACAGCTAAGGGCGAGGATATGGATAAGATACTTGGCCTTGAATACGGCGCCGACGATTACATGACAAAGCCGTTCAATATACTTGAAGTTAAAGCCAGAATAAAGACAATCCTGCGTAGGGCTGGTAGCAAGAGCGGCGAACATAAAGCCCAAATCAGCGAGCATGGCATTACTATAAATACGGAAAGCCGCAGCGTTATCGTTGGAGATAACTCCGTTAACCTTACTGTAAAGGAATTTGACCTCTTAAACCTGTTTATGAATAATCCAGACAGGGTATACAGCCGCGAGGAACTGCTTGATCTTGTTTGGGGCGAGGATTACGTAGGGGATCTGCGCACCGTGGACGTTCATATTAGGCGGCTGAGGGAAAAGATAGAGAGAAATCCCAATAAGCCGGAATGTATAATGACTAAATGGGGTATAGGATACTATTTTGCGGGTTAAAAAATTCTTTGGATCTATAAGATTGAGAATGGTGGCGATATATTTTTGCGTCACCTTTCTTGCCATGCTTGTAATAGGAGTAATTATATCCAATATAATGGAATCCTTCTTGGTTAGCCAGCGTGTAGAGGCACAATCTGGTGAAACGAGGAGGGTTGCGCTTGAGATTGCTCCGTGGTTCAATGAACACAATGCAGATAAACTTTATAGCCACATATTAGATAAAGCCTCCGAATTGAATGGTAGAATCCTTATACTTGACAACTACGCCGTAGTTCAGGCGGATTCAGCATCCGCTTACAATGGAATGTCGCTGCCATACCACGAGGTTCGCCAAGTACTGCATGGCACATCCGATGGTGCTTACGGGTTTCATCGTATTGATCAAAACAAAGCATTAGACCCGCAGATTGGCGCAGGCGCGGGCATTGGCCAGATCTGGGCAGTTTATTACACCGCCCCAATAATAAACGATGGAATATATTTAGGCGCAGTCCTGTTTTCAACCGAAATTCAAGATGTACACGACGGAATAACTGACATAATAAGGCGCATAACCGCTGTTTTCTTTATAACTGTTATTGCAATGGGTATAATAACCTTTATCCTTTCAGGATTATTAACAAAACCCATTGTTGAGCTTACAGGCGTAATAAGAAGAATGGGGACTCAAGGTTTTGGGGCAAGGGTTAAGGTTAAGGATGGGAGCGTAGGAGAGGCTGCGGAGCTGTCAAGGGCATTTAACCGCATGAGTGAGCAAATTGAGGACCATGACAGGGTAAGGGATGAGTTTGTATCCAATGCCTCACACGAGTTGAAAACACCTCTTTCGGCTATGAAGGTTCTATCTCAATCAATACTATATGAGAATGATCCTGACCCACTGGTAATGCGTGAGTTCTTTTTAGATGTAAACAGCGAGGTGGACCGGCTTACAGGAATAATTAACGATCTTTTAAGCCTAGTAAGGGAGGAAGGAGGTCAAGCCGAACTAAACATATCAGATGTAAGGCTGGACGAACTGGCGCTTAGGGTGGTAAAAAGACTTATGCCGCTATGCCAGAAAAAAGGATTAAAACTGGAGACCCATATAAGTCCCGTTCTTCTTGAAGCGGACTCTGAACGGCTTGAACAGGTCGTATCCAACCTGGTTGACAATGCAATAAAATATACTGACACAGGAAAGATTGTAGTAACGGTAAAACAAGAAGGCGAGAATGCGGTTCTTATTATCCAGGATACGGGAATAGGCATACCGAAGGATGCGCAGCAAAGGCTTTTTGAAAGGTTTTATAGGGTAGATAAGGCAAGGTCTAGAGGAACGGGAGGAACGGGACTTGGTTTAGCCATAGTTGAAAGGATCGTCTCCATGCACAACGGCTACATCAGACTTAAGAGCGAACCTGCCAAGGGAAGCGCTTTTACCCTCTATCTTCCTATGCGTCACTTGGGAGAAGTAAAATGAGGCGAAATTATATATCTATACTAATAGTAATGCTAGTGTGTGTTTTCCTTGTTTCAGGATGCTTCGTAAAGATAAAGGAGATAGAAAACGATGTTGTCCTTCCACAAATTGATCCGGAGGAAGGTGTAACAAGGCAAGTCCAAGGCAATTTATATTATAGCCTTATTGATAGGGAAGACGTGGTAAGGATCAATAGCACGATATACGTAAAATCGTATGAAAGCGTGGAAAATGCTGTCCTAAGGGTGCTGTCACAAACGCCGAAGGAGCATTCGGATTTGGTAGTAAGCGCTCTTCCAAAAGGAACGGAGGCAATAAGCTCACAGCGTGAAGGCAGTATTTTATATCTTACTTTGTCCAAGGAGTTTCTGGACAAAGCTGAACTGGAAAGCAGGCGGCAGGAAATAGAGGAGGAGAAGGACAAGCTGAGGCCAGGCGAGTATGAATCCATACTAAGCGCGCTTGATAAAGAGTACTTCAAGTCGATGCGGTTAAGCGTGTATTCAATAGTTAACTCCATGTTAAGCGTTACAGACGTTGACAGGATTCAGCTTTTGGTAGATAGAAACGGCACTGGTGAGGGTGTTAGGCCAACTCTATACGAGGTTGGGCTTTCAGATGACATTGAAAGTGGGGAGCTCGTTGAGCCAATGCCGTTAGTAACCAGTCAAACCGCAACCCCTGTTACCATCGTGGAGCTTTTACTGAATCACCTAATGCTGGAAGACTATGAGAGAGCCTATGATTACATTGCGGCTGTTGGTACGAATAATGAATACAAGCCCGACTTGGATGACTTCATAAATGAGCTTAGCCCATTATGCAAAATCACCGAATATGATATGCAGGGATATTTTCACAACCCAAACGGCGAAGCTATAGTTCGGCTTAGGCTTGTTATAGAAAGGGAGGAAGGAACACCCGAAATCATATATAACTGTGAGCTGGTTTTGCTTGAGGAGAGTGGAATATATCTCGTTGATTATATTACTTTCTTTGATGTATTGAGGAAATAGCTATGAAAAAGATACGCGCAGTTTGCGCCCTGCTATGCATTTTCTTCGCTGCAGGGGTTATAGGATGTGGAAGACGCGCTGAGGAAGCACCGCCGCTTCAGGAAACAGGCTTTGAGCTTCCAAAGCCTATTACACCACCGCTTGAATTTGACGCTACCCTTTACTTCGTCGACGAAAACAACGGGGATCTGGTAGGGGAGGCCCATAGCCTGACCTATGGAAACGGGGTTTCAAAAATTGAATCCGCGTTAAATGGATTGGTTTTAGAGCCTGCTGAGGACGGAAGGATCACCGCTGTCGCCGGCGGAATGGAGTTAGACAAGGTTGTTCTTTTAGACGGCGTATGTAACGTGTATTATATTGGAGAACATTCGGCCAACGAGGAGGAATGGCTAAAGCTGAGGACTGCTGCCGCATCCACTGTGTTCAGCGTCGCTTCTGGGATTGAGACTGTCAATGTATATTTAAATGGTAAGGAACCAGGTTATGGTGGCGAAGCACTGGGGGCAATAAGGAATCCTCCTAAGCTGTCTAATATTCTAAAATCCGCTTTTGAATTTCAGAGCAATGCAACATTATATTATGCTGACTATTCGAGCGGAGACGCGATGCTTATCGCAGGCAATTACACGCTGGATACTTCAAGAGGAATGGAGGCCGGAGACTATGCACGCCTTATAATTGAAGCCCTTAAAGCCTCTCCGAACGGGGATACGGGGCTATACGCTCCTATTCCACAATCAGTTGCGTTTGAAAAAGCAAGCATTAAAGGCATTGCAAACGGCGAGTATATAATGGAGTTGACTCTGATTAATCAAGGATCAAAGGACATTGATCATGGGATTATATGTTCGGCGCTAACACTTTCAATAATCGGATATATCCCCAATATTTCAGGGGTAAAAGTGTACATTAGAGATAATGGCGCGCTAGAACCCCTGCCTGATAACGGGAACTATACAGCTGAAAATTTTGACAGCCTTATTGGCCGCCGCATCCCTTTGGTATATACTGAAGAAAACGCATCAGTGATGCATAGGCATGCACGATCCGTTTACTATACACTTGCCAATGATTATAGGCACTCGCTTGAACTTCTTATAGGAATTATCTCAATGTCTAATTCTGAATTTGAAAGGTTCAGGCCCTCAGATTTGCGAGCCATATATATCAGCGGAAGCTGTGCCGTTGTTGACTGGCAGTACGGATTCAGCGATAAACTGAATTCAATGCTTAACAGCGAAGCCGTTGATTCAGAGCGGCGAATACAGCTATTTATCTATAGCGTTGTAAATACCCTATGTGAAGTACCAGGTGTAAACCGTGTGTGGATGACTGAAGCGGGGGATAGGATGGGCAACATAGGCAATCTGTATCTTGGCAACGCGTTTATAAAAAACCCGGGATTGGTTTCACAGTAAATAAGGTACAATATAATTATGAAAGTCCGGCAGGGCCATAAAAATTTTATAAAGAGGATAGTAGAATGAAGTATTTAATAACTATTGATAAAATGGGATGCGGGCACTGTGTGGCACGCGTCACGGCTGCGCTGAATGATGCTGGGGCATCGGTTGAAAGCGTTAAGATAGGATCTGCAGTTGCGGAGTTCTCGGGAGATGTTGATACATTAAAAGCGGCGGTTGAAGAGATCGGGTTCGATATCGTATCAATAGAGGCGAAGTAGGTTATGTCTGAGGCTGGGGGAATAAGGGTTGTTTTGGGCATGTCCGGTGGAGTCGATTCGTCGGTTGCCGCATTATTGTTAAAGCGTCAAGGATACGATGTAATAGGCGTTTTTATGAAAAACTGGGAAGAGGAGGATGAAACCGGCGTTTG
>CAYSKA010000068.1:0-7735 GCA_964431505.1 uncultured Oscillospiraceae bacterium | reverse complement strand
GTACAAATCCCTTTTCCGAGTTTACCACCGGATAATCGGCGTCCTGAGAAAACGCCATATAAGTCATACTCTCATGCTCACAATAATGACTCATGCAGCCCCAGCCGCTCTCCTCGTCGCATCCAAGCATTATCCTGACCTTGCGGCGCATCTTAAGTCCCGCGGCCTTCACTGCTGCAAGGGCATAGATTGCGCTGATGGCGGGTCCCTTATCATCCATGGTACCCCGTCCAACTATATTTCCGTCAACGATTTCTGCCCCATACGGGGGATGGTCCCAGCCCTCGCCCTCGGGTACTACGTCAAGGTGGCACATAACTCCCAGGGTTTCTTCACCCTCCCCATGGTCAATAAGTCCGATATATCCGTCCATATCGCGGGTTTCAAAGCCAAATTCCCTTCCCAACTCAAGGGCATGCTCCAAAGCGCGTTTAACATCGGCGCCAAAGGGCGCCAAAGCCTCAACCGGCCCTTTTACGCTTGGTATCCGCACAGACTCTTGGAGGGACCTTACGATCTCATCCTTATGATCGCTTATCCATCTGTCAACTATGGCGCTCATAATCCAATTCTTCCTCCTGCGTTCTTTCGTTATTTGTTAATTTAATGCTCCAAACCCACGGCCAACTACTTCGCGCGTTTCTATGACGGATACCATCGCTTTTGGATCCCTGGTGTATACAATACGTTTTAAAGCGGAAAGCTCCACCGTCTTAACGATACAGTATACTACCTTGCGCTCAGCGCCGGTATAAGCGCCCTGTGCTGGTATATATGTAACGCCGCGATGCATTACCGTCATAACCTCGGGAGCAATTTCGTCCCACTTGTCCGAGATAACAAACACCGTTACAGTCCTATTGAGTCCCTGAACCGCATAATTGAACGCAACGTTGCTTACAAACATCGCTATCATTGAAACCAGCGCTATCTCTATTCCCCTGACAAACCCAAGCACGCTCATAATGATAATGTTGAACATTATATTTATCGTACCCATGGACATGGAAAAGCGTTTCCCAAGTATTACGGAGATTACGTCTATTCCTCCAAGGGTAGCGCCCCTTCTCACCACTGGCGCTCCGCTGATGCCTATGACTGCAGCGCCGACAGCCGCGGCCACCAGCTCGTTTTCGATTACAATGTTAAAGTTTTTTGTTAAAACCAATGCGCCGGACAATACCAGCGTTCCTATTACGCTGAATATTATGAACTTTGCGTTAAGGTACTTAAGGCCTATTATGCTTATCGGTATATTGAGAATTATTATGGGTATCCACGATGGTATATCCAATACATAATCCAACAGAAGCGCTACTCCCGTTACGCCTCCGGAAAGAAAGCTGTGCGGCACATAAAAGCCATTTATGGCAAGCGCCTGTATAAAGCAGGCGGCTACTACGATAACAAATGTTACCGCATCCTGCTTAAGGTCAAATTTTGTATTAATCTTGTTTATCGGCATTCGTTTATTAAGCCTCCGGTTTAGCACTCAGAAGAGTATAGGCGCTTTAGCCCAATCAGTCAACAGGGAAAATGCAATTTAAGACCAAAACGGGTTCGTGAAAAACCGATTGAACACAAACTGGTCGAGCAAAACCAAAATTCCGAGCAGCGCCGTATATATCGCAAACGTATTCAGGCTATTTTTTACAACTAGCCTGATCATTAGCTTAATTGCCAGATATCCGCTTACAGCTGCCGCAGCCATCCCGATTATTACCGGCGTCCATTCAATGTTTGAGATTCCTGTCTCGACTATATCCGGAACCTGAAGAATCAGCGATCCCAGTATTGCAGGTATTGACAGCAAAAATGAAAACTCGGCCGCTTCCTGTTTTTTAAGCCCAAAAAACGTAGCACCGGCAATCGTAGACCCTGACCTGGAGACCCCTGGGAGAATTGCTATGCCCTGCATGAATCCCACGCCTATAGCTCCTGGAATTCGCAGCGCCGAGCGCCTTGAGCCATGTTTTTTAAATGAGTTCATCATTAATAGCACTGCGGAAGTAAACAAAAACCCTATGCCCAGAAACGCCCCTTTAAACGCTTCGGTAAAAAAGTCTTTAAATATTACCGCCATGAGGGTCGTAATAACCGTTGCCGCTATAAGCAGTCCAATCTTCTTTTGAATTGGAGTGCGCATGTATGCTTTAAGTTCTTTAAACCTGCCTGTAAAAAGCAGCTTTAAAAATTGTCCTACTGAACAGATTATCTCCCATATCTGGCGCCAATAAACCGCAAATACCGCAATAAGCGTTCCCAAATGCAGCATTACGGTAAAAAACATGGCCCCCTCTTCTATTCCAAAGATAGCATGTAAAAGTACCAGGTGCCCTGAACTGGAAACGGGAAGAAACTCGCAAAGTCCCTGGGTAAGCCCTAAAATAATGGCGATCCAGATCATCATGTGCGCCTCCTTGAAGGATTTGTCTTTTATTATATTCGATACCAATAAAAATAACAACGAAATTAAAGCCGGAACATATTTATTTACATTTAGTTACATTTAGTTAATTGCTGAGCAGTTTTCTTGACTGCCAGACCGGAATACTTGAAGCCCGCCCTGGACAACATAAACCTGCGTATACAGCGCAATATAGAACAGGAGGTACCATCATGTCTCATGGTAAAGCAGGCAGCCAGACGATTGGCTGCGCGGTAACAAGCTGCCGCTATAACGATGAAGGAAGCTACTGCATGCTCAACCGTATTGAGGTGGAGCCATGCTGCGATTGCCATACGGGCGATCCGGCCGACGAAAGTCTCTGCGGAAGCTATATGGCCAAATAACGGCCTGGTATCTCGGTGCCGCATGGGCCTCATACATGATTGTGAACCGCATTATGCCATTCTAAATCATGCAGGAGGCCCAATGCGTTTATATCTGCTGACTTTGATTATGTCCGCTTCCCCATCCTCCTGGCCCTCAAGCCCGTCACCTATTGTCCCTTTTGTCGTGGTTTGCCTTTATCTTAAGCTCATTTCCCATTTCGCTTGGAATATAGTATTTCTTGCCCCTTACGGATGGGGGCATATACTCCTGCTCTACTACATGCCCCGGATAGTCATGTGGATACTTATATCCCTTGCCATGTCCCAATCTTTCAGCTCCCTTATAGGCCGTATCCCTAAGATGGACCGGAACGGGTTCGTCAGTAGTATCCTTAGCGTCCGCAAATGCATGGTCAAGGGCCCTTACGATTGAATTCGACTTTGGACTTTCGCATATAAAGATTATTGCCTGGGCAATCGAAAGCCGCGCCTCTGGCATTCCGATAAATTCGAGCGCTTGGGCGGCTCCGACAGCTTGAAGCATTGCATGCGGATTGGCAAGCCCTACGTCCTCGGACGCATGCGCAATCAGCCGCCTGACGATTATCCTTGGATCAACGCCGGCGTATATAAGCCTTGAAAACCAGGCGAGCGCAGCGTCGGTATCCCCGCCTCTAAGGCTTTTGCAAAAGGCGGACAGCATATCGTAAAACTGCTGGTCGTCAACGTTTACCGCCTTGTGCTGTATGGATTCGGCCGCTATCTCAAGCGTTATATGTATCCTGTCATCCAAAAGCGGCGTTGTAAGCACAGCCAGCTCTATAGCGTTTAACGCGCACCGCGCGTCGCCGTTGGCTATCCTGGCGATATGCTCAAGCGCATCGTCGTCCAGCTCAGCAGGATACGTTCCAAGCCCTCTTACGCTGTCCTTAAGCGCGGCCAGAACCGCATTTTTGATATCCTCAACGTTGAGCGGGTAAAACTGAAACAGCCTGCAGCGGCTGATAATAGCTCCCGTCATGCTGACCATCGGATTTTCAGTTGTAGAGCCAATGAAACGTATTATGCCCTTTTCAAGCGCAGGAAGGATGCTGTCCGATTGCGCCTTGCTCCACCGGTGGCATTCGTCAAGCAGCAGATACGTTGCTGAACCATACATGTTAAGCCTCATCTCAGCATCGGATATCACTTCCCGCACGTCCTTTACGCCCGCGGTTACGGCATTGAGCTTAATAAAGTTAGCTCCCGTGCTGTTGGCCACTATGGATGCAAGGGTCGTCTTGCCGCACCCTGGTGGGCCCCAGAAGATAGAGCTTTGCAGCGTATCCGTTTCAATAGCGCGGCGGAGCAGCCTGCCCTTGCCAACGATATGCTGCTGGCCTATGAATTCGTCCAGGGTGCGTGGGCGCATCCGGTCGGCCAAAGGCGTTTTAATTTTAGCGTTTTGGGCAAACATGTCCATATTGCCTCCATCCATGGTTTACCTCAGCGTATCCGCTTCATTCCAATATAAATTATACTGCCTACTTCGTGATTGCACAACACGCATAGCTTACTATATAATACATGACATGAGAAGACAAATTAATCTGCTGGACGAGTCCATACGTCCCCAAAAGATCATATGGTATTTAGCCTGGCCCACGGTGCTTGAACAGCTTCTTATAACCGCTGTTCAGTATGTTGACACAGCCATGGTGGGTTCTTTAGGCGCAAACGCAACTGCCGCTATTGGTTTAAACGCATCCACAACGTGGCTGATAAACGGCATCTGCGCAGCGCTTGGCATTGGATTTTCGGTTCTTGTCGGCCGCAGCATAGGTTCTGGAGACCATGATAAGGCTAAGCGGGTGGTACGGCAGGCCGTGCTGGCAATAGCCGTGTTTGGCGTGGCTTTAACTGCTTTGGTACAGGTTGCGGCCCCATTCCTTCCAAGATTTTTGGGGGCTGAGCCGGACATCTGGAGCGATGCAAGGGCGTATCTGGCCATTGTCGGCTCCGCCTATATCTTTAACGTATCCGTCAATATTTCCGCCAACATAATCCGCTGCTCGGGAGATACGCGAACCCCGTTATTTTGCAACATCTTTGCCAATGTAATCAATGTTATCCTCAACTTCCTTTTGATATATCCAACCAGGAACATCGATATATTCATACATCCCTCCTTTATGGCTGAGCCGCTCATTAATACAAGCTTTTCAATGTGGGGCGCCGGCCTTGGAGTAAGGGGCGCGGCCATCGCAACCGCTATATCCATTGCGGTGTCAGGGATAATTCTATTCGCTGCTCTGTTTAAAAAGGATTATCCAGCAAAGATAAGCATAAGGGATAAATTCCATTTTCAAAAGGATGTTTGGAAGGAAACGCTGCGTCTCGCCTGCCCCGTTGCTCTTGAAAGAATCACCCTTTCAACAGGCCAGATCTTAATGACAAGGATTGTTACAGGAATCGGTACAGCAGCTATTGCCGCCCATCACCTTGCAATAACCGCCGAATCAATTACTTATATGCCTGCGTTTGGCTTCTCGGCTGCCGCCACTACGCTGGTTTCTCAAAGCCTTGGAGCAAACAAGCCAGAACTTTCAAAACGCCTTAGTAAGTATTGCGTTATAGGCGGCGTGATATTCATGACCCTTATGGGCTTTGTGCTTTACTTCTTCTCGCGGCAGCTAATAACTATTTTCACCCCTGACGCCGAAGTTATCGAACTTGGGGGCAGGGTGCTGCAAATTGAAGCATTGGCACAGCCTTGTTTTGCGCTGGCCATGGTAATATCAGGCGTCCTGCGCGGGGCCGGCGATACAAAGTGGCCCTTCTACATCAGCGCCGTAGGTATGTGGGGCATAAGGCTTGGCATTGCGTACATCCTTGCGTATCCCTGCGGCCTGGGTCTTTTGGGCGCGTGGTGCGGCATGGTTGCCGATGTTGTCGTACGCGGCGTCCTAAGCCTAATACGCTATGCCAGGGGAAAATGGGTGCATTCCTGGCGCAATATGAATGAAGCTGCCAGCGAACCCGAATGATGGATGATTATAGCTCATAATATAAGGCCACGGGTTGTTACCCGTGGCCTTATATTTTACCGCTAGCCTCTTGCGCTGCGGTTATGCAAATATGAGGATATAAGCGCTGACAAGCCCTCTTTGAGCAGTCTGTCATCGGTATATGTGCAGCCAAGGACAGCATTTGGCCTGTTTGCCCCATGGAAGTCGCTTCCGCAGGTTAAAAACAGCCCGTGCTGCATTGCCAATGATATATGAAGCTGCTTGTGCCCCTCGGTTGCTGACGGATAATAGGCCTCTATTCCCCACAAACCGGCGCGCGCAAGCTCGCCTACTATGGAATGAACATTTCCCTTTAGCTTGCATGGGTGTGCCACTACAGCCACGCCTCCGGCGCCGTCAATCAGTTCAATAGCCTTCTTTGTGCTAATCCTGTCAAAGTCTGCATATGCGGGGCATCCCTGACCGATAAGCGTTGAAAAAGCGGCTCCCCTGCTTGGAACATGGCCGCATTCTACCAGAGCGCTTGCTATATGAAGCCTGGTCATGGATGGGCTGCTTGCTTCCAATTTGATCTTTATATCATATCCAAGCGTAAGCAGCTTACTGATCATCCTGACGTTTCGCTCGTTTCGCCTTGCCATCTGGCCTCTAAGCGATTCGGCAAGCTTTGCGTTATACGGATCTATGCCAAGACCCAGTATGTGTATTTCCTCGCTGTGCATGGTGTCAATCTCAATCCCCGGCATAACAAATACGCCTAATTGTTTGCCCGAAAGTATCGCTTCTTTAACACCATATACCGTATCATGGTCTGTAAGCGCCAGCAGGCCAATTCCATTCTCCCGCGCAAGCCTGACGACCTCGCTCGGAGAATAAGTTCCGTCCGATACGCATGAGTGCGTATGCAAGTCCGCCTTGTTACCCGTATAACCGTATTTAAAATCCATATTACCTCTTGCAAGTCATTGGCCGCCGAATTAAAAAACCGGTTAATATAATTTCAACAACATGTGTTGTGATGCTCTAATCATGGCCACTCCTGTACAATGGCTACAGTCCGTCACATGGTGTATCTTTATAATCACCTGCTTTTATTACAGCCAAAAGCGGATGCGGCATCCTCCGCATCCGCCCATAATCGTATATTACTTTTTGTTCTTTCGGTTAGCTTCACTCTGAGCTCCCCCATCGCCGGATTTGTCCCCCGAAACGTTTTTCAGCACCGCTTCAAGTTCCGCTTCCCTTTGACGTCTCAGCTCCTCCTCTTCTTCCTTCTCGCGCTTGTTCCTTTCAGCTATGTCGCGCTCCCGCTTATCCTGTTTTTCCTTATAAGAGACAAGGTTTATATCCTCACCCTTGTACATGGCCCCGAATTCTTCACCTGTCATCCGCTCATATTCCATCAATGCGTCGGCTACGCGGTTAAGCGCGTCCATATCGGATGAAACTATCTCCTTAGCGCGCACGAATTGCTCGTCCAGGATCGAACGCACCTCATAATCCACCTTAGCAGCAAGGTCCTCGGAAAAATTGCGCATATGGCCCAAGTCCCTTCCTATAAACACCTCGGACTGCCCGCCAAGGAATATAGGCCCTATCTTATCGCTCATGCCATATTCCACAACCATACTTCTGGCCGTCTCGCTCGCGCGCTGGAGGTCATTGTATGCACCCGTGCTTATATCCGGCATAGCGATGGTTTCGGCCGCGCGGCCTCCAAGCGTCATTGCAATTTCATCAAGCAGCTTATGCTTTGTCATATGCGTCCTATCCCGCTCAGGAAGGGTCATCGTATATCCCGCCGCCATTCCTCGCGGTATGATGGAAACCTCATGCAGAGGGTCGCACCCGGGCAGCTTCATAGCTATTATCGCGTGTCCCGCTTCATGGTAAGCAGTGGTGCGTTTGTCCTCCTGCGTCATTACCCTGCTCTTTTTCTCGGGTCCCATAAT
>CAYSKA010000067.1:4381-7798 GCA_964431505.1 uncultured Oscillospiraceae bacterium | reverse complement strand
CAATTATGTAGCAGCATCCGTTACAACGGTGAAGGGAGTTTTAATATGGGATATTGTATGTACCTAAGAAAGTCGCGTAAGGATGAGGAAGCCGAGCTGCGGGGCGAGGGAGAGACGCTTAAGCGCCACGAGTTCATATTGTCCGGGCTGGCAAATACGATGGGAATATGTGTATCCCAAATATACCGCGAACTTGTATCCGGCGATACTATAAGCTCCCGACCAGTTATGCAGCGTCTTCTATCGGACATTGAAAGCAATATTTGGGATGGAGTGCTCGTTATGGAGGTGGAAAGGCTTGCCAGGGGCGATACTATAGATCAGGGGATTGTCGCGCAGGCCTTTAAGTATTCTTTAACAAAGATAATAACGCCAATGAAGACCTATGACCCTTCGAGCGAATTTGATGAGGAATATTTTGAGTTTGGCCTTTTTATGAGCAGACGCGAATATAAAACGATAAACAGACGCCTCCAGATGGGCAAATTGAGTGCCATAAAGGAGGGGAAATATATAGCCAGCCGTCCTCCTTACGGCTATATAAGGGTTAAACTGAATGACGCCAACGGCTTTACCCTTGAACCTAACGATGAACAGGCGAATATTATCCGCATGATCTTTAACTGGTATGCTCATGGCATTAAAACGCCTAGCGGCGGGTTCCAAAGCATCGGAGCTGCGGGGATTGCCGATAAGCTGAACGGTTTGGGCATCCCTCCCCAAAGGGGGATTGCGTGGTCGTATTCGTCTGTACGCGGCATACTATCCAACCCCGTATATACTGGGAAGCTGCGCTGGAACTGGAGGCCGCGTAAAAAACAATTTGTTAACGGCGCAATAGTCGTGAAGCGTCCGCGATCCAAAGAGTATATGCTTACAGAGGGGCTTCATCCAGCGCTGATCCCTGATCCTGTCTTTAAATTAGTTCAAGAACGGTTGAGACGGTTAAAGCCCACAAATGCAGGCAATTTTACTGTGCGTAATTCATTGGCAGGTATTATTTTGTGCGGAAGCTGCGGCAGAAAACTGGTGCGCCGTCCATATAAAAACCAAAAGGCGCGGCTTATGTGCGCCAGTCCAAACTGCAATACGGTGTCGTCAACAATGGACTTGGTTGAAAGGGCAGTGTTTTACGCGCTTAACGAGTGGCTTAGCGGCTATATTATTGATTTGAAAAGCGGCATGTTGGATAAAAACGATACACAGCCAATTATAGGCGCTCTGCAATCCGCCAGCCTGGAATTAAAAGCGCTTCAAACCCAGATAGATAATGTATTCGATATGTTTGAAAGCGGGATATATGATATCGAAACTTTTTCAAAGCGCAAGGAAAAACTGAATGAAAAGCTTTTGTCCGTTTTAGATAAAAAAAACGCCCTGGAGGAAGAAATTAAAGAAGCCGAAAGCACAAAAGATATTTGCGAATCCCAAAGCGCTCCCCGCATGCCTATCGCATTAGCGCTTTCGGTATCAAGCGCTAATGCCCAAAACCTGATATTAAAGGAGATCGTACAAAAAATAGTCTATACCAAGACAGAAAATGGCCGTTGGCATGGCAACGAGGACGATTTTGCCATTACCATATATCCTTTGCTTCCAAAAGCAAATTCTTTAATTGACACCGTCGCGTTACCTACATAAAAACGGCACCGAAGAGATGGCGCACTGGGAAATGATAGGCACCATGATTCTTCAGTGTATGCGCGGCGCATGCATAGCCGATATTGAGGCAGCCGGACTGCTTGGCTATTATACCATGCATGACCATGGCGTTTTCCCCGCAGATTCAAACGGGGTGCCGTTCACCGCGTCATACATTCAATGTACAGGCGACCCCCTCGCCGATATTGCTGAAGACATGGCAGCAGAACAGAAGGCCAGGGCCACATATGAGCATCTGATGAACCTGACTGATGATCCCGCAATTATCAACCCCCTTCGTTTCCTTCGTGAAAGGGAGATCGTCCACTATCAGAGGTTTGGCGAGTGCCTGGAGATCCTGCAATGCTTAATACCAAACAACAACGAACGCATTCGATTCGTACAGTGTGGCGACGTTGTCAGCTGCGGATGCGCATGCGCGGACTAAACGACGAGGTTTAGCGTATGATATTTAAACGGCCGCTTTAAAGCGGCCGTTTATGCTTATAACCGATTATACATTTTTTGAAACTTTCATTCTCGCAACCAATACCCGTTCCCCAAAAGCCGGCCTGTCCGCGCTTACGCCAATATAATCATCACCAAACATCTCATAGATGTTGCCCGATATATTCAACTCAGGAAGCCTGCCAATGAAGCTTTTGCCATCAAACAGGTACGCAACCTGAACGGGGGTTGCATAATTGCCCTCGTTCGTCCAATCGCCTCCGCTGGCCACGCCTACCAGTATACCCAACTCGCCGTTCAAAAGGTCGCTAAGCGTTCTTTCAGATGGTTTGACAGAAAGGTTGTACGAGTTTGCTATCAGCGGTACTTCGTCATAATCGCCGCCTGCTGCCGCCGTGCATGGATAGCCGTATCTCTCGGCGCTGAGCTTGTCCGAATATGGAGATAAAAGAACGCCATCCTTAATTAATTCGGTTTTGTCGCCTTCTAATGTGGAGCCCTCCTTGTCAAAGAACGGAACGCCAATCATTTCCTCGGACCTGTCCATAAAAAGCGTAAATTCACTTGCAAACAGTTTCTTTCCGAGATTACCCCAAAACATTGACGCGTTTAGTCCGAACATATCTCCCCGAAGATCGGAAGAAAACTTTGCCATCAATTCATATGGAAGCATTATGACCGGAATTTTATCACCGCATGGCAAATCTACGCATCTATTATAGGCGCTAAGTTGATCCTTTGCCTCATTATAAAGCGCATTACTGTCGAATTCACGGCTGCAGGACATTATTCCAGTATCAAAGATGCTTTTCGAACCCGGCTTTCTCACCAATATCGTCGTTTCATAATACCTGTCCACGCTTATATAGTTTAACCCGTTATCATTTGATAGATGGGTTTGGGTTTCCACACACTTCAGTTTATTGCTAAAGGTAAAACCCGGGAACCCGCTCGTAAGCAAATTCAGTATTTCCTCGACATCAGAAATAAACCGCTTGTCTGGCAAAGCTGGCCTGCGCAAATCCCTTTCGCGCCCTCCCGTTTCCGGATTGAGTTCATAAGCGATGCCTGAGTCAAGTCCCTCGCGCGCTTCTTTCCATATGGCCTCATCCGGTTCTCCGAGAATGCCTGCCACCCCGATAAAGCCTTTGTCATACACGCGGCAGCCGCTTTTGAGTATACTCTTTTTCATAATGGAATCCACTCTGTTGCTGGTTATATTCAGCGAAGTTGTAGTTTCCCTTTCTTGAAACAGTTCTCTCATCATAGTGCTTCTCCTATCCTTTTCACTGAACATTTATGCCGTTT
>CAYSKA010000067.1:0-4371 GCA_964431505.1 uncultured Oscillospiraceae bacterium | reverse complement strand
ATCTGCTCCATCTTTCCGCATCCCCCAGTTGCGAATGATAAAAGCTCAACTTTATTGGATAATCCGTCTATCTCATGAAGAGTACGCATCACGTTTCCGGTTATTACCGATATTTTTACCGGTTCACCAATGCTTCCATTACGAATCATGTATGCGGTTCTTGGCGCAATGGTAAACGTGCTCATACCAGACCCGTGATTTATATCATCAATAAATATGCCTTCCTTTACTCCCGCGAACAGCTCATCCTTGGTCAGCTGGCCTGCGTCTATGTATGTCGTTGTCATACGAACTATTGGTTCATACTCAAATCCCGTAGCTCTCGCGTTGCCTGTAACGCTCTCGTCCATCTCAGAAGCCGTCATGGCGCTGTGGAGCCTTCCCGTCAATATGCCGTTTTTAATAATATAGTTCCGTTTAGCACGGCAACCCTCATCATCGAACGGGACGCAGCCTGAGCCCTCTGTATCCCCCGTGTCAATTATGCTCAAGACAGGACTGCCAACCGTTTTCCCAAGTTTCCACTCATGCTTGGTTTCCTCATCTCCCAGCATGAGATCCGCCTCGCTCTTGTGACCAAAGCTCTCGTGGGCAAATACTCCCGCAGCCACAGGCGATAGTATGCACGTATATATTCCTGGTTTAACGGGGGTAGCGTATTTAGCGTAGTTTATGTCGCTCTGAATAGATTTCTCAAGCTTGTCCCCGCGGTTAAATAGATCCTCGAACCTTACTCCCATTATATCGCAGCTGCCATTGAACGGAAGGCCATCCGAGCCGGTAACAACCTTATATCTGCAGGCTATGCAACAGAACTGTTTGTCAAACTCTACGTCAGTCCCTATGCTTGATATAATGCGCTTTTTAGTGTATATATCTTTATAAAACAGTTCTGAAGACACTACTTCCTTGTATGCATCCAATACATGGATATACGACCTCAAAAGCTCCAGCTTTTCGTCATGCGGCACTTTCGGAAGCATGCATCCGTCGTACATCATCCTGCGTTCCCTGTTTTTTTCCATACGATGCAAAATATCATTTTCGCAGATGTCCGGATTTGATGTAGCCATACATGCCAGCTCCTCAATGGCGCGCTGTACACCGCCCACATCGGTAATCGAGGAACAGTACCACCTATTACCGTCAAAAAGCCTGATAAACACGCCTGATTTTATCCGCCTCTTGTTCTGCTTAAGCTCCAAATCCTTAAATTTAATCATGGTTGAGTATTCCGTTTCAATTCGGACATCAGTAAAAAACCCCGACGGAAAATCGTACACTAGTTATGCCTCCTCATTATCGACTCCGTTGCATTATACATGACTTCTCGGGCAACGGTAATTACTCATATTATATCATGTATTTGAGCATTAAACAGCCTGTATGCTCCCATTATGCCATATAGTTTCAAATCAAAAGAATTAATCTGTGAATGTCATTGAGCTATTTGCGCAGACTAAACCATAAAAGAGGAGGTCATTATGGAACAAAAACACAATAACTTAAATGAGCTTATCAATGCCGACCCGCAGGCCCGCGAGTATTTTTCCGAACTTCCCCAATATGTCCGCGATCAAATAGGGACACGTGCAGACAGCGTAAACACGTATTCCGGACTTCGTGATTACGCTGAGAACCTGCTCAGGGGCGACGACTGACACAAAGATTGATTAGAGGTGCTTTAATGGAATCCATTTGGTCGAAAGATACGCAAATTGAAAAACGCCCGCAACTATCCGGAGATATCAATACGGACGCCGTTATAATAGGCGGCGGACTTGCTGGCATCCTCACCGCATATATGCTCAATAACCGCGGGGTAAATTCAGTAGTACTTGAAGCTGGCAGAATCGCAAGCGGACAGACTAAAAATACTACCGCAAAGATCACCTCCCAGCATGGCCTGATTTATAACAAGCTCATCGAAGACTTTGGGGAAGATCTCGCCCATGAATATGCTATGGCAAACGAGGCGGCAATCAGGCAGTATAAGGACATTATAGATTCAGAAGGAATTGACTGTAAATATAAAGTAAGTCCCGCGTTTTTATACACGACGGTTGACCCAGAGCCTTTAGAGAAGGAATGCGCCGCAGCATTATCGCTTGGACTTAATGCGTCGATTACTAACGATACGGAACTTCCCTTCGACGTCAAGAGCGCCCTACGTTTTGAAGGCCAGGCCCAGTTTAATCCGCTTGAGTTCTTAAAGGCGATTTCATCCTCCATTGAAATCTATGAAAACAGCAGAGTAACCGATGTAAAGGAAGACAACGTTGCATCTGAGAACGGACGCGTCTTTGCAAAACATATAGTGGTTACGACGCACTATCCATTCATAAACGCGCCAGGTTATTATTTTGCGCGTATGCATCAGGAAAGGTCTTACGTCATCGCCTTAAAGGGCATTGACCGGCTCCAGGGAATGTACCTTGGAGTCGATTCGGGAGGCTTGTCCTTCAGAGGCTACGGGGATTTGTTGCTCCTAGGCGGCGGAAGCCACCGGACGGGCGAGAATTCCGCTGGCGGCAGATATAACCGTCTGCGCGAGGCTGCCAAGGAATTCTATCCAAACTCAACCGAGGTAGCTAACTGGTCGGCCCAGGATTGTATATCCATTGATTCGGTACCTTATATAGGCCAATACTCAGAGTCAACGCCAAACATGTATGTGGCCACCGGCTTTCATAAATGGGGCATGACCAGCTCAATGGCCGCGGCAAACATAATCTCCGACATGATTACAGGCATAGACAGCCGATATGCCGATGTCTTTTCGCCTAAAAGGTTCAGGCTGTCGCCTTCGATAAAATCCATCTTCACCGACGGCAAACAGGCGGTAAAAGGACTTGCCCGCAATTTATTTGAATCCCCCGACGAAGCGTCAGAGGACCTCCCCTATGGCCATGGAGGAATAGTAAAAAACAATGGTGAAAAATGCGGAGCTTTTAATGATGAAGGCAATCTGGACTTTGTGAATCCGCGCTGCACCCATCTTGGATGCCAGGTTGCATTTAATCCCGATGAGCTTAGCTGGGATTGCCCGTGTCACGGATCCAGATTTGATAAGGATGGACAAGTTATAGACGGGCCGGCTATGAATCCCCTGCAATCCAAAAAAACTTAGTATACGGCAGGTAGTATCAAAATAAGCCTTAGCGGCAAAGCGTACATTTTATGGTAATAGGTTTAGCCATAATGCCGTAAATGCCATATTTATTAAATCAGGCATGCGGTGAATACAATGCCTGTTTTCTGAACACGGGCCATACTCTACGTACTACGGGCGTGCTCCTCTCCAAAATAGTTTCGGCATAGAATCCAATGTTTTTGGTTTCTATGCCGCGGCAGATTTTTTACTGTTCTCAATATCGCTGAATTTCTAAGGCTTATTCGCCCATCAGCCCTACCCTGCCGTATACATCAGCCAGGGTGCGCCTTGCGGCTTCCCTTGCCTTCGCAGCTCCAACGGTGAGCACCTCGTTAAGATACGGTCTATCCGCAAGTATTTTGTTATACTCATTTCTTATTGGGTTCAGTTCCGCTATCACCGCATCCGCAACAGCCGTTTTAAGATGCCCGTAGCCTTTTCCTTCAAATGTATTTATAGCCTCCTCCATGCTGTCCCCTGTAAAAGTACAATATATTGAAAGAAGGTTGGAAACACCCGGTTTATCCTCAGAATAGGCTATATGCCCGTCGCTGTCGGTAATAGCGCGCTTAAACTTTTTAATTATTATGTCAGGTTCATCCGTTATCGATATATAAGCATTTTGATTAGAATCCGATTTACTCATCTTTTTTGAGGGGTCCTGCAAGCTCATTATTCTTCCCCCAAGCTTAGGTATAATCGGCTCAGGCATAACGAAGGTATCTCCGTAATGCTTATTAAAACGGTCGGCAATATCCCTAGCTATCTCAATATGCTGTTTTTGGTCATGCCCTACCGGAACGTACGAAGCCTGATACAGCAGGATATCCGCCGCCATGAGCACAGGATACGTGAACAAGCCTGCGTTTATATTGTCAGTATGCCTGGCGCTCTTGTCCTTAAACTGAGTCATCCGGCTGAGTTCGCCAATATAGGTATTACAGTTCAAAATCCATGCAAGCTCAGCATGTTCATGCACATGCGACTGGATAAACAGCGCCGAGCGCTTTGGGTCTACGCCGCATGCCAGCAATATTGCGGCAGCCTCTATGGTATGGTTGATAAGGGCCTCGCTAGCCTGCCTTACCGTTATCGCGTGAAGGTTTACAACGCAGTAAAAACAGTACCGATCCTCCCTTTGCAGTATAGCCCAATTACGCAAGGCTCCGACATAATTGCCTAAGGTTATCACTCCCGACGGCTGTATACCGCTTAAC
>CAYSKA010000066.1:0-8351 GCA_964431505.1 uncultured Oscillospiraceae bacterium | reverse complement strand
ATGCCTTTGATTAAAGCATATGCAAAGGTAAACCTTGCCCTGGATGTTCTGTATAGGAGAAGTGACGCATACCATGAGCTGTATTCGCTGATGCATTCCATAGATCTGTGCGATGACGTGGACGTATCAGAGGCTGATCATATATCATTTGAGAGCAACATCCCGCTTCCAAAGGATAACACAGCGGTAAAGGCGGCCCAAGCATATACAAGGATAGCAGGATCAAGGGGCGCCCATATCAAAATCATAAAAAGAATTCCGTCCGAAGCAGGCCTGGGAGGCGGATCGGCCGATGCGGCTGCAGTAATCGCTGGGATGCAGAAAATATATAACGCATTGGATAACGGTATGCTGGGAAGGCTTGCATACGCAATAGGAGCCGACGTTCCGTTCTGCCTAACGGGCGGCGCTGCTTTAGCCAGCGGTATAGGGGAAAGACTGTTTCCAATCCCGCGTTTAAATCTTAGCCTTTTGATTGTAAAACCCAAAGCAGGCGTCAATACGGGAACGCTGTTTTCAAACCTTAAGCTTCCATGCGTCCACCACGACGTAAGCGGCGCGGCGCACGCATATCTGTCGGGCAACCTGATGGAGCTGGGAAGGCGAATGGGCAATTCTCTTGAGGCGGAGGCGTTTTCCGCGGCGCCGCAGATAGCTGAAATCAAAAACCGCATGCTGGGATGCGATGCGTTGGGAGCGTGCATGACTGGATCGGGTTCGGCTATAGTAGGGCTGTTTGAAGATGCAAAGCATGCGCAGCGCGCGGCGTCAAGGTTCAGAGGATATGATTTTGTACATGTTTGCGGATAGAATTAGGGTTAAGGATAAACTTTACATTTTATAAAAACAACGGTAAGATGGATAATATAGATGTTGAAGGACATAAAAGGGGGAAGCTCTTTGCGCATCGGTCAGTTTACGGACACCTTCTTGCCCATTGTAGATGGAGTAGGCCGCGTTGTATATAATTACGCGGTGAATATAGCTGCCTTAGGGCACGAGTGCTACGTGATAGCGCCTATTGGTGATACCGGGTATAGGGGGGGATTCCCGTTCGAGCTGATAGAGTATGCTGGTATGCCGCTTGTTACGTCTACCCAGTATAAGGTTGGAATTCCGATCATGGACAGCCATTATCATAAACGGATGTCAGGAATAGATTTCGACGTCGTTCATTGCCACTCCCCGTTTATAGCAGGCCATGAGGCGCTGCGCATTGCTAAAAAGCAGCGCGTTCCCCTAATAGGCACATTTCATTCCAAGTACTATGATGATCTGTTCCACACAACGAAATCCGAGGTGATATCAACCCTCGGGGTAAAATACATAGTTGAGTTTTACGGCCACTGCGACGAGGTGTGGTCGGTCAGCCATTCATCCGCGGAGGTGCTTAAGGGATACGGGTTTAAGGGTGAGATACAGGTAATGCCGAATGGAACCGATATAAGACCTATTGACGACAGCGCTGCCAAAACGGCTGCAGAGCGTTTTGGGCTTGCGGAAAGTCCAGCGCTTCTTTTCGTTGGTCAGATGCATTGGAAAAAGAACATAAAAAGAATACTTGAGGCAGCGGCAATGCTTAAAAAAGATGGCGCTGATTTTCGCCTGGTGCTTGCCGGCCAGGGTCCTAACAGAAAAGAAATTGAAGAAAAGGCCACGGAGCTGAATATAGCGGATATAACTATATTTACTGGACATATTGAAGACACAGCCCTGTTAGACGGGCTGTACCGAAGGGCGGAGATGCTGGTGTTTCCGTCCTTGTACGACAATGCGCCGATGGTTGTCAGGGAGGCCGCCGCCATGGAAACCCCTTCAATAATCGTCAGGGGCAGCAGCGCTGCGGAGGCAATATCCGACTTAGAGAACGGACTGCTCTGCGAGGATACGACGGAAAGCCTTTATGAAACTATAAAATCCGGCCTTGGCGATAAGGAAAGGCTCAGAACGCTCGGCGTAAATGCACGCGATACAATACCAATGATATGGCGCAGCATATTAGAGATGGCCATATCCAGATACGAGAAAATAGGGTCAAAGGGACATTTGGAGGAAAGGCCCAGGCGGCGCAGGCGGCATCCGGAAACTAAAACTACGACCAGTAAAAAATAACTAAGCGGTGATTGAATGACGAAAGTAAAAAACAAACCCAACTTCAAACTGATTTTTGGCACGGTGCTGTTTATTACCTTGGTCTTGTCTATAATCTATGCGGTTGTAAGCATGATTATGGCGCCCGAGGTTTCGGACGAACCATACGAAAAGGTTAAAAGCGATTATTCACTGATGCTTTTGCAGTGCTCGCTTGGCATGGTAGTTATGTTTATTCCGTCGCTATTACAGAAAAAGCTGTCGCTGACCATACCAAACCACATGTTTGTTCTGTACTTTATCTTCTTGTTCTGCGCCATATATTTAGGAGAGGTTCAAGATTTTTATTTTATCATCCCATACTGGGATCTGCTGCTGCATACCTTCAGCGGAGCTATGCTTGGTTCGCTCGGATTTACGCTTGTGTCGTTACTGAACAGCAATAAAAACGTTGATATGCATTTGTCTCCGTTTTTTATCGCGTTTTTTGCGTTTTGTTTTGCTCTTGCCTTTGGCGCGATTTGGGAAATCTACGAGTACACGGTTGACAGCGTTGCGGCTTTAAATATGCAAAAGTACGCATTGGAGGATGGAACCCTGCTTGTAGGAAGGGAGGCCTTGGCTGACACCATGGAAGACTTGATCGTGGATGCCATAGGGGCGCTGGTTATGTGTATATTTGGGTATATATCGGTTAAGCGCAACAAGCAGGGCAGAGAAAAAAACGCGCCAGGCGGGCAGCCTGCTTAGGCTACATCAGGCGATATATGGATTAGTCGGTTAGATATGGGCGGGGGTAACATATGAGGCCAAGAATTATAGTGAAAAAGGTGCTGGACGCCTTTTTCATATATATTGCAATGTATATGTCGGGATTGCTTATAAACAACACAATGGTTGGAGGGGCGCTGTACCTGCTTGGCCTAATTTGGCTGATCTATCTCAGCCTGTTTTCACGGAGGGCCTCCATACCTGGGTTTATGGCAAAGCAGGGCGTTTTTATCCTGATATCAACGGCGCTTTTGAATATAGTGATTTTATTTGTGTACCCTGCCGTAGCAAGGAATAGGCTGTCTATTGTACTGCTTGGCATGATTTTTTATATGGTGGCCTGGCAGTCGGTTACTGATTTAATAGCGATGAAGTCAACGTCCAGGCATTCCCGGCTATGGATACTTTTGGCGCATATATGCTTTTCCGCGACAGCTGTTGGCCTTATAGCTCTATTTGACATAAACGATGGCGGCAATCTTATGGTTCTGCTGATTTTAGGAAATGCGATAAGGGGTTTAATTCAATGCATAGAGGCTTGCGATGTTTCATCCGCCGAATCAATAAAGGGACTGGACGGATTGATGGTCATAAGCGCCTGCAGGACATACAACTATATGCTCAAAAACCTTATGATCGCCTTGAATATAGGCATCGTGTGCTATATTTGCTATATGAACTTGCAGCCAGGCGGAAGTCCCATGGGGGATTTCCTCTATCTGCTGCTATGGCTGGCGGGCCTAGGGTTCATGATGCTCCTGTTATGGATGTTCCTCAGCAGGCGTATGGGGTCAAAATATGATAAGCCGTCGGTGTTCATAGTAGGAGCACTTCTATGGTGCCTGGCGTCAGTGGGCTATTATAACGGATGGTTCGCCCCAAACGCTATACCATACATACTGTGGTGCGCGGGGCTTGGATGCATGCTATGCGTGCTCGTCAGCCTGGGCCAGGATATGCAGACGGTTGTTGCCTTTACAATGGATGAAAGCGAAAGCGTGGCATACAGAAGAAACACCTATATCATGATCGAGTGGTCGGTTTTGCTTTCATATCTGCTGCTTGTTGTCATGATGACGGTTTCCGCATTTGCCATTCAGGGCAAGATTGACGATGTTGAAGCCATGATAGGCGTAAAGGGGATATTCAATCTGGCGTTTCTGCTGCTGCCCGTTGTGTTCGTAATAATTGCCATGATATATGCAATGCTGCAGCCGCTGGACAAGCAATATACCCAAAGACTAAAGAAATACCGTGAGGAAGCGCTTGCTGGCGTTGAAAAGCCCGAGGTAAGAAATCACCTGCTCTATAAGCTTAACAAGACCACCAAGCGCATAGGGATAAGGCTGTTATGCCTGATCCTGCGGCCCTTTCTTCCATGTAAGGTTAAGAATGCGGACAAAGTAAATCTTAAGAACGGGCCGGTTGTATTCGTATGCAATCATCTTGAGATACTGGGTCCTATGCTTACGGTGCTCTACATGCCGTTTTACTTTCGCCCTTGGATTACGCATGAAATACTGGATATGGACAGCGTGAAGGAGCAGCTTAAGGACGGCGTGGATAGAATTTTTAAATTTCTGCCCGCGTCCTGGCGCAAAATGATTCTATCCGCAGTTTGCAGGCCTGTTGTGTATGTGACAAATTCATTAGACCCGATACCCGTGTACCGCAGAGGAATAAAGGACGTGCTGATGACCATAAGGATGAGCGTGGAGGCCCTCAAGGAGGAGGACAGCCTGCTGTTGTTTCCGGAAAACCCTTCAAAAACATCGGGAGAGGGCGAAAAATACCCAATGGAAGGCGCGGCAGAGTTTTATACTGGCTTTGCTCAAATAGGCGTGGATTATTACAGGGCGACAGGGCGATGCACCACCTTTTATCCGTTGTATATAAACAAAAAGCTGAGGACCATGACGTTTTTTGACGGCGTGACTTATGATTTTAAAAACCAAAAGAGCGCCGAAAAGCAGCGCATTGCAAAGCACCTTCACAACAAGATGGTACAGGGGCCGGAGATAAAATGATCCTTTTCGAATGACTTAATATGTGCACGGCAGGGTTTTGTAAAATACGATTGACTATTTTTATCCATTGATATTATAATGTAAACGAAAAAATCTCCGGAGGAAATATTGATATGATACAGTTCGATTTAATCCGCGCCGCTGATCCGATATTGGCGGATATGATGGAGGGCGAGCTGCGCCGTCAGCGCGACCATTTGGAGCTTATTGCTTCAGAAAACTTTGTATCACAAGCCGTAATGGCTGCTATGGGCAGCCACCTTACAAATAAATATGCCGAGGGTTATCCTGGCAAGCGTTACTACGGCGGTTGCGAGATGGTTGATAAGGTTGAGGATCTGGCAAGGGACCGGCTTAAGGAGCTTTTCGGCGCCGAGCATGCCAACGTGCAGCCTCATTCAGGCGCTCAGGCGAATCTTGCGGTATATTTTTCTCTCCTAAACTATGGCGATACCGTTATGGGAATGGATCTTTCCCACGGCGGGCATCTCACGCATGGAAGCCCTGTCAACATGTCGGGCAAATACTTTAAGATAGTTCCGTACGGAGTAAGCAAGGAAACTGAGCAGATTGACTATGACAGGATGCGCGAAATCGCGCTGGAGTGCAAGCCCAGGATGATTGTCGCGGGTGCGAGCGCGTACTCAAGAGCCATTAATTTTGAACGCATTTGTGAGATTGCCCATGAGGTTGGAGCATATTTCATGGTTGACATGGCGCATATCGCAGGCCTTGTTGCCGCCGGAGAGCATATGAGCCCCGTGCCTTACGCCGATGTAGTAACGTCGACAACCCATAAGACACTCCGTGGCCCAAGGGGAGGGTTAATACTGTGCAAAGCCGAGCACGCAAAGGCCATTGATAAGGGCGTTTTCCCCGGCACACAGGGGGGGCCGCTCATGCACATCATTGCGGCAAAGGCGGTCTGCTTCCACGAGGCGCTTCAGCCCTCATTTAAAGAATATCAAAAGCAGGTAATTAAAAACGCTGCCGCGCTGGCCCAGGCGCTCCAGGCAAACGGCATGAGGATAGTTTCGGGCGGCACTGATAACCATCTTATGCTTGTAGACCTAACGTCTGCGGGAAGAACGGGAAAAGCAGTTGAGGCGTTGCTTGACCGCGCCAACATCACCGTAAATAAAAACACCATCCCGTTTGAAACAAGAAGCCCGTTCGTGACAAGCGGTATACGCATCGGCACACCGGCAGTTACATCGCGCGGGTTCAACGAATCCGACATGCTGCTTATCGCGTCGTTCATAGCGCGCATTGTCGAGGGCGGCGAAGACGCCGTTGAAGATGTTAAAAGGGGTGTTTTGGCTCTTTGCGAACAGCGTCCGCTTTATTGACCAGAGTGGAGGCGGGAAATGAACTCGTTGCAGTTCCAGCGATGAAGAAATGCGTTTCAATGCTGGCAAGCGCTTATATAGAGCGTAAACTGGAATATAAGTAAAGGGGTGCGGAATGAAGAAAACAAAGGGCTTTATTGCCGAGTTTAAAAAGTTTATTTCCCGCGGCAGCGTCATAGACCTTGCCGTTGGCGTTATCATTGGTAGCGCCTTTACAGCAATCGTTACTTCCCTTGTCAACGATATTGTCATGCCCGTTATAGGCTGCATTTTTGGAGGTATTGACTTTACCAACCTCAAATATGTCATTACCCCCGCAAGCGGCGATATTGCGGAAGCTGCTATCTACTACGGCAACTTTATTCAGAGCGTCATCAATTTCCTGCTTATTGCTCTTGTGATATTTATGGTAGTTAAGGCGATCAACCGTTTCCGTAAAAAGAAGCAGGACGAGGCGGAAACAGCCGCCGTTCCCGCTGACCCCTCAGAGGATGTCCTTTTGCTTAGGGAAATCAGGGACTTATTACAAAAGGGCAAGGAGCAGTAACAGGGCGGCTATAGAATAAGGCGGCATACGCAGTTGCAAAGCCAAAGCGGAGGAATTGCGGACGCTTTAATTGATACTCCGACTGAATAAATGATTAAACGGGATACGGTACAGTTTTTAGGGTTGGTTTTTTAGATAAAGCCCGCTTTTATAAAGAACACCAGGACGTCCCTATACATATGAAGAAGTCTTGATCCCGGCTGAATGAAAGCCGGGATTTTAGATAGGTGTAAAATTATGCGGCGTGATAACCGGTGAATACTCAGAATCAGTATTCACGCTGCGAAAACAGGGAACGTATATTGACCGTCTCACTTTGATTAGGCACATAATAACTTTATAAATATGAAGAATTATATGGCATGACAATTCCGTTATGGTTTTATATAATCTAAAAGCCTTTCCTTTAGATGCCATTATGCATATCATTTTACATAGACATTTTATTTGCCTGTAGCCTTTACAGATATCGACTATATGTTATAATCCAACCATGAAGAAAGAGTTTTATAAACGAATAGTGTTATTTACCGCCATAGCTTCCATGCTTATTACCTTCTGTGCAGCCTGCGGGTATTTGCAGTCGGGATCGGGCCAAGGCGGGATTTATATTAATGAGGCAATGTCCTCTAATTCGCTTACCCTTGTGAATGAAAACCTCGGCAGCGCAGATTGGATTGAGTTCTACAACTCAACGGGAAGACCAATTAATCTCAACGGGTACGGATTAAGCGACAACATCAGGGATCCAGGCAAGTGGCGCTTCCCCGACGTTACCATTGGAGCCGGCGAGTACTTGATTGTATTTTTTTCAAAATACAGCGGTGAGCTTCCCGACGGCGTGTTATGCACAGGCTTCGGCCTGAGCAGGGCGGGGGAGATAATATGCTTTACGGATGAAAATTACAATATAATACAGCAAATGGAGCTTCCGGCCCTGAACCCCGATATGTCATGGGCGCGAAGGGACGACGGCAGCTATGGCTATTGCGGCGCGGCAACGCCAGGTGAATATAATTCTTCCGGTATATTCGACTCAATGAACGACGTAGTGGGGTTTGGAGGCGGCAATGGCCTCGTCATATCAGAGGTTATGCCTGTAAACAATGCCTCCTACGAATCCGATGCAGGCTATTACCCATGGCTTGAGCTTTATAACCCAACGGATAAAGAAATAAACCTGGGCGAATATATGCTAAGCGACGATCAGAACAGGTTGGACAAATGGAGGATACCTTCAGTAAATCTTGAACCAGGCGGATACACGGTTATCTATATAAGCGGATGCGACAGCAAGGATGGACAGCTGCATACTTCATTTAAGCTGGGGAGCGATGAGTTCGGGGTTTACTTAACCAATAATGTTGGCGAGCTTTGCTCGTATCTGACCTGGGAGGAGGGAATATTTGACGGGGTGGCCGTGACAAGCTCCGGATATACGGTATACGCTACCCCTGGCGCGGAAAACTCGCACGAAGTGTTTAGCAGCCTTGAGGTTACCACGATGGGAGAGAAGGACCCGATACGCATAAACGAGGAGCTGCCCAAAAATCAGTATAGTATAAT
>CAYSKA010000065.1:0-8520 GCA_964431505.1 uncultured Oscillospiraceae bacterium | reverse complement strand
GGAAGGGAATCGCCGGAATTGACATATCCTATCAGGTGGCCAATTTTAAGCGCACGATATAACTTTTCCAGAAACTTTGCTAAAATCTTTATCATAGTGTACCTCCTTAAACGTCGGCAGTATTGTATTGGCCCAGATCAGGCAATGCCGATGGCGGTATAAGCGCGTCCGCGCCCCCAATGGAGACGGGACCAACGGCCACAAAAGCATCAAGAACAGCGTTCATTTTTCCACAAAGCAGAAGCTTGTCGGGCCGGAACCCATAAACGACCTCATTTCCCCCAACGGTACGGCATGGTATTGGAATCGTTGCAAAACATTCAAGTTCTCTGGAGCTAACGACCACAACAGGAAGACCGCTCATCGGTTCGCAGAGCATATTGCCTGTATCCACAATCGCGGACGCACAGATTGAAACGCCTTTATGCATTATTTCAATTCGCAGCCGGTCATTATTGACCAGGCGCCTTTCCAGTACCTTTCTTATTATCCTCGGCATAAACGAGGCCAGCAAAGCTGAACCCAGCATAACCCTTAGGGGTACGGCGGCAAGCACAAATCCGTTTTCTAATTTACCGCCCAGCAGGAATGCCAGGCCTACTGCAGCCCCGCCTATCGCGAAGGTTGATACAAACAGCGCAAGCGCACTGAACATATACTCCTTTGCTGTTTTAAACGGAATGGCCAAAGCCATTAAAAAACCCAACCCGAGCTTCATTGGCAATGTCATAAGAAGCGGCAGGGTTCCGATGGAAAGCGCGGCGTATATTGCACCCAGGGCAGAGGCGGCAATCATCCTCCAGCATGGCAAACGTCTTGAGAGCATGGCTGCCGCTGTACGAAGGATAAGTGAATTCATCAGCACGTTATCCAACAGGAACAGTTCTATATACATATGGTTCACCCCGACTTATGCCAATATAACATATGATAGGCTTGCCATATGTAGAACGAGTGACGTGAATATATGTAGTGTTTGACGAATTAAAAAGCCAATCAGACAGTTTGAAGATTGTTAATGTACGGCTAATCTGAATATTTTGGCATACATTTAGAGTATAAAGCAACCCGCTTTCGTGTGAGGTAAATATATGAGTACAAAACGCCGTGTAATTTCATTGATAATGGCAGCAGCGATAGTGCTGTACGTGATATTTATACCACAGTACTTACAGGATCAGCTGGGGCGAGACCCATACAGAGAATGGATCGAACCAAAGGATGAGCCTTACTCTGGTATAATAAACATATGGCATATAGTAGGCTTCAAGCCATACCTTGGCAGCATAGGAACATGGCTTAAAAACAGGGCGCATGTAATTGAATCCCGCCATTACGGGGTATTCTTCGAGGTTACAGCCATGACGGTTGAGGAATGCTCGGAGAGAATGCAAAAGGGGGAGCGGGCTGACATTTATTCCTTTCCTTCCGGATGGTGCACAGCAGATATGCTGAGGGAAATCGACACAGAAAAGGAACATGCTATAGTAGGCCGATTGGCCGAAACGGGAGTTATCGGTCAATCGACCCTTGCGGTGCCATTCCTATATTCAGGGTATATGCTATCGGTCAATACGTCGATTGCTGCGGAAAGAGGCGTTACTATGCCGACCGACCGAATCGTGTCGGCCGACTGGCTGAAGGATGCGGTCCAGAGGCTGGACTACAAACGAGGCAAGAAGCAGGAACAAGTATATGGCCTATCGGGACATAAGCTTGTGGCCGCAATGCTGGGGGTCAATAGTGAAATCGCCGAATATGAACGGTTTAGAGCACAGGAGGCTTCCATGGCTATCACCGATATACGGGCAGTGGGAGATCATGAAAGGCGTATTTCAGCAGGCAATGGATTTTCATTTGAAGTCTGCACCGTGCCATATTACACCGATTTGGTCCAATATATAGGCATAGCGTCGGACATAGAGGAAGAGAAGGTTAAGTACGCATTGGAACTTATAGATGTAATATTGGGTCAAAAAGCTCAGGAAGCGCTTGAAACCCTTGGGATGTTCCCTGTGATAGAGGCTGAGTCGCCCCCCGAATTTGAACAATCATCCGTAGCGCTGCTTCATAGCAAACTGACCGACCCGGCAATTCCGAATACCTTTGATCTGAATTCGCTAAAGGATAAATTGGATTTAGCAGCAGACAGGGCGCTTAAGGGAGATAGCGAGGAGCTTGGACAAATTATTAATACTCTTGTACCAAGCTTTAAAATGGGGTAAACTTTAATTGTAAGTTATGGCGCTATTGACCAAAAAAGGAGTTATAATGCCGGATTTTTTAAAGTTCATGGATAGTCTCAATGGCTTGAGCATTAAAACAAATGTTTCCATGAGGGAATATACCTCATTTAAAATTGGGGGCAAAGCTCCTTTTATGGTGGAGCCGGGATCTGCAGCCGATGTGCGCAGGATTCTGTCCATTGCCCGAGAATGCCGCGTACCTATTTTTATAATGGGCAACGGATCAAACCTGTTAGTAAGCGACGAGGGCATAAACGCAGCCGTAATGCGTATATGCGGGAGCATGAGCGGAATCAAGATCCACGGAACAGAAGTCTATGCGGGTTCGGGCGCTCTTTTGAGCTCGCTGGCAAAGCATACGGTTGAAGCTGGCCTTTCGGGACTGGAGTGGGCCGCGGGTATACCGGGTACTGTCGGAGGGGCAATAGCGATGAACGCAGGGGCATACGGCGGAGATATAGGTTCTGTGGTTACCAGAATTGATGCGGTGCACCGCAAAAGGATTTTGGCTGTTAAAGCGGCGGATTCGGATTTTGGCTACCGCCGAAGCAGATTTGCACCTCCTGAATGGATAGTTTGCGGAGCCATGCTAAGCCTTAAAAGAGCCGATGGAATGGCGGATGCGAAAATGGCTGAGTATATGGATATGAGGCGAAAAAAACAGCCCCTTTCCTATCCAAGCGCTGGCAGCGTATTTAAGCGGCCCCAGGGGGAATATGCAGGGGCGTTGATTGAAAGGGCAGGGCTAAAGGGCGAAACGGTTGGCGGAGCTCGGGTCAGCGAGCTTCATGCGGGGTTTATAATAAATACAGGGGGAGCTACGAGTGCGGATGTACGTACATTAATAAAAATAATTCAGGAACGGGTTTACGGGATGTCCGGTATTATGCTGGAGCCAGAGATAAAGTTTGTTGGAGAATGATATGCATATTATAATCGTCACCGGTCTTTCAGGGGCGGGAAAATCCAATGTTTTGAGGGTTCTTGAGGATCTTAACTATTACTGCGTAGACAATCTTCCGGTGGAGCTGATGCCGGATTTTGTAAAACTTTGCAAAAGGGCGGAACCAACCATCGAGAAGGCGGCGCTTGTTATTGACAGCCGGGAAAGCGTGTTTAGAAGCGATTTAGAGCTGGGCTTTTCAGCTCTTGACGCTATGGAACAAAAGTATGAGATACTGTTTTTGGAATGCAGGGGTGATGTATTGGAGCGGCGTTACAGCGAAACACGGCGGCGACACCCAATGAGCTCCAATATAATTGAGGGTATATCCATTGAAAGAGAACTGTTGCAGTCGTTGCGCGAACGGGCTAACTATGTAGTAGATACCAGCGATATGAGGCCTTATGAGCTTCACCGCTATATAGAGAGTATGCGTCTTGGCGACAGTCAGCACCCGTTTATGCTCATCATATCAAGTTTTGGATACAAGAGAGGCGTTCCAATGGAAGCGGATATTGTAATGGATATGAGGTTTACAAAAAATCCGTTTTATGAAGCTGGACTCCGCAATCTATCTGGAATGGACGAGCCTGTGCGCGAGTACGTACTTCGCGATCCTGCTGTGCCGGATATTATAAATAATCTGGAGCGGATGCTTGATAAACTGATACCAAAATATATAGAACAGGGCAAGCACAGACTTATGGTTGCCTTTGGGTGTACCGGCGGCCGGCATAGATCGGTATGCGCCGCATATGAACTGTACACAAGGATGAAGGGCAAGCATCACTGCATATTGGCCCATAGGGATCAGGGGAGAGAGGATAGGGATATCAGCGAAAGGTTTGTTGACCGCTGATTATACCATGCCACTGAATAACAGATGCAACCGCGGAGGGAAACATGTCGTTTTCGCTTACTGTAAAGGATGAGATAGTGTCGCATAAGCTGCGCGGGGAAGGGGTTTGCGGGTTTGAACTTGCGGCGCTTACCGGAACTGCTGGAAGCATACTGATAAGGAGGGGAGAACGGTGCATAGAGTATACGACGGAAAGCTTCACCGTTGGCCGGCACATAGCTAAGCTTGCCCATTCGCTCTATGATATAGAATCATCCATAGCAGTTATGGAGCGTGAAGGAAGAAAATCCAGAAGCACTGTTGTCAGAATAACAGGCAAGGGCTGCGAAGGAATGCTCCATGCTTCAGGTATGCTGTCAAGCAATGCAAACGGCGTATCAATGGGCGGTGGGATGGACTGGGCGCTGCTTGATACCCAGGGAAAAAAACGCGCGTTTTTGCGGGGGGCTTTTCTTGGCTCAGGCTCTATCAGTAACCCCAGCCGATCATATCATATGGAACTCGTCTGCAGGACTGAGTATTTGGCGCAGGGCATAATGAATCTGCTATCCGAATTCGGGCTGAATGCCAAGCGATTCGAGCGCAAGGCCAGCCAGGTCGTATACATTAAGGATGGAGATATGATATGCGGATTTCTAGCACTATTGGGCGCTTCTGAAGCTGCGCTCAGGATAGAGGATGCAAGGATGCTTAAAAACGCGCGCAATGACGCAATAAGGATTACAAATTATGAAACTGCGAATATGCAAAAGACGGCGAGGGCAGCAGCGGCCCAGATCCTGAATATAGAATTGATAGCCGCACGGATGGGAATAAAGGCGCTTCCACAGCCGCTGTTTGAAGTTGCCGAGGCAAGACTTAACAATCCGGAGGCTACGCTGTCACAACTTGCTCAAATGCTTGGCCTGGGCAAGTCGTGCGTAAATTCGCGTCTGAAAAGGATATCGGATATAGCGCAGGACATTGAAACGGGGGCGGCTGATTTCTGAGCTATATAAAATAGGATGGGAGGGAGTAAAATGACCGACTTTGTACACCTGCATGTGCATACTCAATATAGCCTGCTTGATGGCGCTGCGCGCATAACCGACTTGGCGGCAAGAGCTAAGGAGCTTAACATGGACGCGCTCGCAATAACGGACCATGGCGCAATGTATGGAGTGATAGATTTCTATAAGGTGTGCGTAAACGCTGGAATAAAGCCGATTATAGGCATGGAGGCATATGTGGCTCCGCGCTCCATGGAGGAAAAGCAGGGGATGAGGGAGTATGCCCATCTTGTTTTGCTTGCGAAAAACGATATAGGATACCATAATCTTATGATGCTTTCATCGCAGGCCTTTCTTAAAGGGTTTTATTATAAGCCCCGTATTGATTATGACATTTTAGAAGAATACAGTGAAGGGCTTGTTTGCCTTTCAGCGTGTTTAGCGGGCGATATACCCACTATGCTTCTTGAAGGACGCGACGACGAAGCAAGGGCTATAGCAAAGCGTCTTAAGGCCATGTTTGGGGAAGATTTCTATATAGAGCTTCAAAATCATGGGCTTAAAGAACAGCTTGAGGTTCTCCCTAAGCTGAACGGTCTCGCAAAAGAGCTTCATATTAAAACCGTAGCTACTAACGATATACATTATGTTGATAAGGCGGATGCGGAAGCTCAGGATATCCTGCTGTGCATACAGACAAACCGCTTTGTTGATGATGAAAACAGGATGCGGATGAGCGCCGACGAGTTTTACTTAAAATCCGGCGATGAGATGAAAAAGGCGCTCTTTGATTACCAGGACGCAATATTTAACACCCGCGAGATAGCGGATAAGTGCAATGTTGAGATCAAGTTCGGCGAAAGGCATCTTCCCGAGTTTAAGGCTCCTGGCGGCATGGATAATGAAACCTACTTAAGAGAGCTTTGTCTCGATGGTATAAAAAGAAGGGTACCGGAGGCCGGCCAGAATGTATACGATCGAGTGAAATACGAACTTGACATGATAGCTTCGATGGGATTTGTTGATTATTTTCTTATTGTCAAGGACTTTATAGATTTTGCCAGGGCAAATGAGATAGTGGTCGGACCAGGCCGTGGCAGCGGGGCGGGAAGCATGGTTGCCTACTGCCTGGGGATTACTGGCATTGACTCGATAAAATACGGCCTTCCTTTTGAGCGGTTCTTAAACCCTGAGCGCATATCGATGCCGGATATAGACGTGGACTTCTGCTTTGAGCGGAGACAGGAGGTTATAGATTATGTCGCAAATAAATATGGTAAGGACCACGTCGCCCAGATTATTACCTTTGGAACGCTTGCCGCGCGCGCCGCGGTTAAGGATGTGGGCAGGGCGCTCAGAATGCCCTACGCTGAGGTGGACCGCATTGCGAAGCTGATTCCAGGGGAGCTTAACATGACGCTCGACCACGCTATGGAGGTTTCGCATGAGCTTAAGGCACAGTATGAGGCAGACCAAAAGATAAGAAAGTTAATTGATCTTTCGAAAAAGCTTGAGGGCCTTCAGCGGCACGCTTCAACGCATGCCGCTGGGGTTGTTATAGCTGCAAGTCCAGTATAGGACTATTTACCCCTTCAGAAGAATGACGAGGCCATCACTACACAGTTTTCCATGAACACGATTGAGGAGCTGGGGCTTCTGAAAATGGACTTTTTGGGATTAAGAACGCTAACTGTGATACGCGACGCGCTGAAATACATTGAGCAGGGCGGCAAGCCAGTACCTGATCTTGAGGGGCTGCAATATGACGATCAGTCAATCTATGATATGATCTCAAGGGGTGATACGGACGGCATATTCCAGCTTGAATCCGGAGGCATGCGCAGGTTCTTGACGCAGCTGAGGCCGGATTGCCTAGAAGACCTTATGGCGGGCGTTTCGCTATACCGTCCAGGCCCTATGAAGCAGATACCGCGCTACGTTGAGGGAAAGCACGATCCGTCAAAGGTTAAATACCTGCACCCAAAGCTTAAACCCATCCTTCAAAACACATACGGCTGCATGGTATATCAGGATCAGGTAATGCGTATAGTCCGCGACATTGCGGGATATTCAATGGGCAGAAGCGACCTTGTGCGAAGGGCTATGTCAAAAAAGAAGCATGATGTAATGGCTAAAGAGCGGCATAACTTTATATATGGCATTGAGGAGGACGGCGTTCCAGGCGCATTGAAAAATGGCTTAAACGAGGCAACGGCAAGCCATATATTTGACGAAATGATGGATTTCGCGTCATACGCTTTCAATAAATCCCATGCCGCCCCATATGCTGTACTTGCCTACAGAACCGCATATTTAAAGCTATATTACCCTGTTGAGTACATGACGGCGCTTATAAACAGCTTTCTTGGCAACGCCGACAAAATCGCTCAGTATATATACAGCATAAAGCAGATGGGGATCAAGGTGCTGCCTCCCGATATAAACCGAAGCCAAGCAAGGTTTTCGGTTGAAGGCGGCGCAATAAGGTTTGGTTTGGCGGCGGTGCGCAATGTGGGAGAGAAGGCAATAGACGAACTAATTGAGGAAAGAAGTCTAAACGGGCGCTTTTTGGATTTCTACGATGTTGTCAAACGCGCGCCAAGCATAAATAAGCGGATGGCTGAGGCCCTTATCAAGGTCGGCGCCTTTGATTTTTCAGGGGCATGGCGTTCTCAGCTGACATCAGCGTACGAGGAAATAATGGACTCAGCTTCAAACGACAGAAAGCGGCGCGAAACCGGCCAAATGTCGCTATTTGATATGGCAATAGTGGCAGCTGATGCCAAGCCATATCAAGAACTTCCGGATATCGGCGAATTTCAGCGAAGGGTTATTCTTTCAATGGAAAAAGAAATGGCGGGGGTATATATATCGGGCCATCCTTTGGAGGAATTCAAGAACGAGCTGGACAGGCTTGGGATAACTGCATCACAGCTGGCAGAGCAGGATGAAACCGGCGCAACGGCAGTAGAGGACGGCTCGCATGTGCGTATCGGCGGCATTATAACATCGATCAGGCGTAAACCGACGCGCAGCGGCAACGGCCTTATGGGATATGGAATGCTGGAGGATATGACGGGCACGATTGAGATAGTTGCGTTTCCTTCAATACTGGAAAAATATGATGGCCAACTTGTACAGGATAATATCGTATGCATATCCGGGCGCTTTAATGCCAGGGATGAAAAGGGCAACAGCATATTGATTGAGGAAATTACGCCGCTGGTAAAGACGAGCGAGACGATAAAGCTGTACCTGAGGTTTGATTGTCAGGATGCCAATTTAAAGCGGCGGGTAATCGACGTGCTGTCCAGGTTTCCGGGCAATATCCCCGTTATACTGTACGACGTTGGGACAAAAAAGCAATCCATAGCGCCAAAGGACAGATATGTAAACATAACGGATGGGTTTATGGAAATAATGGAAAGCATGCTTGGCGATGGCAATGTGAAGTTGGTCAAAAGATAGCACGTGTGATATAAT
>CAYSKA010000064.1:0-8574 GCA_964431505.1 uncultured Oscillospiraceae bacterium | reverse complement strand
TAATAGCATATATTTGCCTTTAAGCAAAGGAATTGTCTAAATTATGTCTCAAAAGCGTCTGCAATGTGGGTTATTTTGTTGTTTTTCAGATCCACTTCCACCACGTCAAACCGGATTTTTCGTTCATATAAACCATTTTCATATATGTAATTCTCAGCAGCCGCTATGATATTTGCCTGTTTTCTCCATCCGACCGCTTCCCTTCCCATACCGTATTTATCGCTTCTTCTGGTCTTTACCTCAATGAATACTATGCATCCGCCCGAATCCTCCATGACGAGATCAATTTCATAGCGGCCTGCGCGAAAATTCCTCTGTTTTGGCGCAAGCCCCTTGTTCAGCAGATATTTAAATGCGATTTCCTCTCCATATTTTCCTAATGACGACCTATTCATGTAATACGCCACCTGTGATTTTCTTAATAAAGCTTTTGCGGTGTATTGGACAGGGACCGTATTTGATCAAGGCGTCCATATGTTCTTTTGTTCCGTATCCTTTGTTTCGTCTAAACCCATATTGCGGATAAAGCTCGTCCATTTTGATCATAAACGCGTCCCTCTCCACTTTTGCGACGATTGATGCCGCAGCTATTACATAGCTGATTGCATCCCCGTGTATTATCGCTATCTGCTCAACAGGTATGGCTACGCCCTTGACGGCGTCTATAAGCACAGCATCTGGCATAAATCCAGACGGCATATTCTTAAACGCCCTTGAAAACGCAAGCTTCGTCGCATTTAAAATATTTAATTCATCTATCTCCCGTTCGTCAGACTTTCCAATTCCATATGCTATAGCATTTTTACGTATTAATGTATTTAGCGCTTCCCGTTTAAGTACGGTAAGTTTTTTCGAGTCGTTAACACCTTCAATAAGATTTACCGAAGGCATCACTACACATGCCGCCATAACCGGCCCAGCTAGCGGACCGCGCCCAACTTCGTCCATGCCAGCAACCTGCAATCCCTTGTCCCAAAAGGGTTTTTCATATATTGTTAGTTTGGACAGCCTTTCATGTTCATTTAGTTTCTTCATGCTGTCTTTCTTCTGCTTCCGGAAGTTCAAGAGTTATACGCGCTATTTTCCCAGATCTGAACTCATCAAGTACAGTCCTGGCCGCTCTTAATGTATCGTATCCCCCTCCTGGCAAAACAAATCCGCGCGATTTGCATACGCCGTCCAGAGGATCACCGCACGCGCCTAAACCGCTGTAACGCTGAATAAGCGCATTTGGGCATATTCGCATAAGCTCTTCAAGAAGTTCCCTTGCCAGGGCCTCGGTATCCAAAATATCGTCGTTAATCGAACCGATAAACGCTAAGTGATGCGCATAAAGCTCATTATCCAACTTGGGCCACAGCAGGCCTGGAGTATCCATGATTTCCAAATAAGGGGTAATCCTTACCCACTGTTTTCCCTTTGTCACCCCTGGCCTGTCGCCTACCACGGCCCTGGACTTTCCTGCAATACAATTAATAAACGTAGATTTTCCTACGTTTGGTATACCAACGATCATTGCGCGCACCGTCTTGCTTACTCCCTTGGCCTTCATCCGCATTACCATCTCTTTTGCCGCATCCCCAATGATAGTGGCCGCGGACTTTCTGAAGGAGATGTTGGTCGAAACGAATTCGGCCGCCGTCATTCCGTTTGCGTTAAACCGCTCAATCCATTGCTTTGACGCCGATGAATCGGCCAAGTCGCTTTTGTTCAATATTACCGTCCGCTTTTTCCCCTTAAATAGCTCTTCAAAATCAGGGTTTCTAGTAGCAAGGGGAGCCCGCGCGTCTACGACTTCCACAACAACATCGATAAGCTTTAAGTTCTCTATAAGCATACGGCGCGCCTTCGCCATATGTCCTGGATACCATTGTACCTGCATCGTCTACCTCCAAAAACAGCATCCAAATTATTATATATACCTATAGTAAGCCCCCATTGCCTAAGCATGGGGGCGTTGAATTGAATACTGCTTATTTTTCTACTATCCGTTCCACTACCTTAGCGGCTTTACCGACGCGGTCTCTCAGATAATAGAGCTTTGCCCTGCGTACTTTACCGTGGCGCACAACTTCAATGCGGCCAATACGGGGGCTATTATATGGGAATGTTCTTTCTACGCCTATCCCATATGACAACCTGCGAACGGTAAAGGTCTTTCTTATTCCGCCGCCCTGCATCTTAATAACCGTTCCCTCAAAGTTTTGAAGCCTCTCGCGCGAGCCCTCTATAACCTTCACAAATACGCGTACAGTGTCGCCTATCTCCAACTTGGGAAGATCGGTACGAATCTGTTCCTTTTCAAGTTCACGAATGATATCAGACATATTAATTCTCCTTCCTCATGGGCGTTCATACGCTATCCAAGCGCAGCGGACCGCACATTGTCTAAATTTAATTATAGCATGTGCCATTTATCCGTTCAAGCTATTCCGGCAATCTATATCATCTGGATATTAAACAGCCGTTATTCTTGAAACTGTTCTAAAAATTTTCTATCTTTATCAGATAGTTCAGCCGCTTTCAACAGCTCGGGCCTGCGCCTCAGCGTCAATAGCAGCGATTGCTCCCTGCGCCACCTGTCTATAGCCGCATGGTTGCCATTGAGCAATACGTCGGGCACCCTTTTGCCGCGGTATTCAGCCGGCCTTGTATACTGTGGGTATTCGAGCAGCCCATAGGAAAATGATTCGTCCTCCGCCGATGCTTCGGAACCTAACACTCCTGGGATTAACCGTGAGACGCAGTCCACTATGGCCATGGCTGGGATTTCGCCTCCGGTTAGTACATAATCCCCCACGGATATCTCATCGTCAAACATGGACATCGCGCGCTCGTCTATTCCCTCATAATGGCCGCACAGTATAACAAGCCTTTTTTCGATGGACAGCTCCCTGGCTATGCGCTGGTTCAGCACCCTGCCTCTGGGAGTGGTGCATATCAAACGCGCTGAATCGCCATCTCCCATTATGGTATCCAAGCAATCGAATATTGGTTGAGGCATCATCACCATTCCCGCGCCGCCGCCAAACGAATAATCGTCCGTATTTCTATGCTTTGAGGCCGAATAATCACGGATATTATGAAGCCTAAAATCCATTATACCAGCATCGCAAGCACGTTTCAAAATGCTTGAGCTAAGCACGCCATGAAACATTTCGGGGAACAGGGTGAGTATATCAATCCTCAAATAATCCCACCTCCGATAGCGTGTTGCTGTCCAAGGTTATGCGCTTATTTGCAATATCAACTGATAAAAGCAGCTTCTTCAGCGCCGGAACCAGTAATCTCCGATTGCCCTCTATTACATATACATCGTTGGCCCCTGTCTCCAACACATCTGTCAGGGTTCCTAAGCTATTGCCGTCGCTGTCGAACACATCGCAGCCGATAAGGTCCGCAATGAAATAGCGCCCTTGTGGAAGCTGCACGGCATGAGCACGGTCTACGCATAGGTATAGGTTTCTCAGTCTTTCAGCATCCTCAATCGACTTTGAACAGGAAAGCGCGACGTAAGCCGCATCAGGCCGAAACCTTGTATTGCTAACCAAAACGGGCTCATATGCCCCGTTGTTTTCAATAAACGCTTCCTTTAGGTCGCGAAACCTTTCCGGATTATCCGTAAGAGGTATCACCTTCACATCGCCATGAACCCCATGCGGTCGCGCTATCAAGCCAACTCTCAGGTAATTCATGCTAGATTATATTGAGCACATAGTGCCTTCCCTGCTTGACAGCGGCCGCCTTTACAATAGCCCGCACCGCTTTGGCAATCCTGCCCTGCTTTCCAATTACCTTTCCCGTATCTTCCTGGGCAACTGTGAGCTCTATTATGGTTGTACGCTCTGAGCAGGATGAAGTAATCTTAACGGCGTCTGGATTGTCAACAAGATTTCTGGCAATGTGCCCTACTAACGCAATAATCTGTTCAAGATCCCTTTTAATTTCAGCCGGATCATTAGAAACAGACGAAACCCGCGTGTCAGCATCCACCATAACGTTAGATTGGCCTTCAATGGGCTCCCTAAGCGAGTCTGTCATTGCAAAACACCGCTCTTTTTAAGCAGCGCCCTGACGGTATCCGTGGGCTGCGCTCCGTTTTTCAGCCATTTGGCCGCGCTTTCTGCGTTGACCTTTATCTCCGCCGGATTGGTAAGCGGATTATAATATCCTATTTCCTCAATGAACGCCCCATCACGCGGTGCACGTGAATCCGCTACAACTATCCTGTAAAAAGGCGCCTTCTTTGCTCCCATCCTACGAAGTCTGATCTTAACCATCTTATTTCCTCCTAATACAATAAAAAAATATCTAAAACGGATATCCGTTACTAGCTAGAATCCAAAGGGCAGGCCTTTTCCCTTTCTGCCCTTCCCTTTTCTGATTTTGCCGCCAGTCAGCTGTTTCATCATTTTGCGGGTGCTGTTGAACTGGTTCAGCAGCCGGTTTACATCCTGAATGGTGGTTCCGCTGCCAGCTGCTATACGCCTTCTCCGGCTTGCGTTTAATATATCCGGCCTGCGCCTTTCAAACGGGGTCATCGCTCTTATTATCGCTTCGTTCCTCGCTACCTGACGTTCGTCAATCTCGGCGTTTTGAAGCTGAGCGGGATTAACCCCCATCATTGACAGAATCTCCTGATATGAACCCATATCCTTTACCTGCTCAAACTGCTCAAGGAAATCGTCCAGCGTGAATTCGTCCTTGCGGAGTTTGGATTCGAGCTCCAAAGCCTTCTTTTCATCGAACGCCGCCTGAGCCTTTTCAATAAGTGTGAGCATATCGCCCATTCCAAGTATGCGAGACGCCATACGCTCTGGATGAAACGGCTCGATATCAGTTAGCTTTTCACCGGTTCCTGAGAATTTTATCGGCTTGCCTGTGACGGACCGCACCGAAAGCGCGGCCCCGCCCCTGGTATCCCCATCAAGCTTTGTTAATATAACGCCCGTAAGCTCAAGGCGCTCATTGAAGCTCTTTGCCACGTTTACAGCATCTTGGCCTGTCATGGCGTCTACTACAAGCAACACCTCGACAGGACGGACAGCCTCCCTCAAAGCCGCTATCTCGTCCATCATGGACTCGTCTATATGAAGTCTTCCCGCGGTATCAATTATTACTACGTCATAAAGGTGGCGCTTTGCATGTTCGATGGCATCCAGCGCAATCTTAACCGGGTCGCTCTGCCCTTGCTCGTATACGGGTATGTCAAGCTTTTCGCCCAAAATCTGAAGCTGCTTGATCGCCGCGGGACGGTATATATCGCAGGCCACCATGAGGGGTGATTTGCCATATTGCTTTTTCAGGTGCCCAGCAAGTTTTCCAGACATCGTCGTCTTTCCCGCTCCCTGCAAACCCGCCATTAATATTACTGCGGGTTTGGACGGCCCGAATTCTATCTTGGCATTGATTCCGCCCATAAGCGACGTAAGCTCGTCGTTTACTATTTTTATTACCTGCTGGCCAGGCGTAAGGCTTTCCATCACTTCAGCGCCTACGGCACGGTCTGTTACGCTTTTAATAAAAGTTTTTACAACGTTGAAGTTGACATCAGCCTCTAAAAGTGCAAGCTTAACTTCGCGCATCGCCTCTTTGAGATCCTTTTCGCTAAGCTTACCCCTGCCGGTTAATTTTTTAAATACGTTCTGCAGTTTTGAGGCAATGCCTTCAAATGCCATCTCTATTCCTCCAAAATACGCCTGATTCGGCTTAAATCCCTCTCAATATTCTCACGCTGGCCGGTAGGTATATGCGCAATATTCTTCTCAATGGATTCCAATATGGCTGAAATCTCTCCGAACCTGCCGGCAACCCGCATCCGCTGTTCATAAAAGCGCAGCTGCTCTTCAGCCTTTCTCAAGGCATCCCTGACTCCCTGTCGGGATATTCCTTCGCGCTCCGCAATCTCGGATAAAGAGCAATCCTCGTTTACTGTCTGCTCCATGATACAAAGCTGGCGTTTCGTCAAAAGCGGTCCGTAAAAATCCAACAATATTCCCAGCTCTACATGATCCATGCCGCACCATCCATCTGTAAAGTTATTTGCTTTACAGATAACCATTATACACTAAAAACAGCGGCAGTCAAGCTATTTAGCCCAATCTGCCGCTGCTTTTATAAATATATTGTTTCTTTTAGATCAACGCCCTGGCGAATTCATCAGCATCAAAAGGCTGCAGGTCGCCCACTCCTTCACCCACGCCTACGAAGCGCACAGGCAGGCCAAGCTCATGCTTTACAGCTACGGCCACCCCTCCCTTCGCGGTTCCGTCAAGCTTGGTGATGATAATTCCCGTAAGTCCAGCCGATTCGCCAAACGCTTTTGCCTGGGCTATCGCGTTTTGTCCGGTAGTAGCGTCAAGAACGAGCAGCACCTCACATGGCGTCCCGGGCAATTCCCTGTCTATTACCCTGCGTATCTTGCTAAGCTCATTCATTAGATTCTTCTTGTTATGCAATCTGCCAGCCGTATCACAGATCAGCATGTCCAAGCCTTTCGCCTTATAAGACGCTATCGCGTCAAAGACTACGGCGGCCGGATCCGCCCCCTCCCCATGCTTTACAATGGGGGTGCCGGTACGCTCGGCCCATATGGTAAGCTGCTCCGCGGCAGCAGCTCTAAAGGTATCAGCAGCGGCCATAATAGGCTTTCTTCCCAAGCCGGAATAATAACTTGCAAGCTTGCCTATTGAAGTCGTCTTTCCCACCCCGTTTACTCCAACTATAAGCAATACGGCGCTGGAGATTTCATTTCCTTCCACAAACGCGCTATCAGGCCTCATCGCGTCGGCAAGAATACGTATTATGACCTCCTTAGCATCGGTACGGGTTTTTATTTTGGACGCTTTAAGCTCCTGCCTTAGCTTGTCAATAATAAGATTTGTGGTCTCAAACCCCATATCGGCAACTATCATGGCCTCTTCCAATTCGTCAAAAAAATCATCGTCAAGCTTATCGTCATTGCCTGAAAAAAGCCCTGCGAACAGCGTGTTTCTTGTTTTTGATAAGCCCTCCCTCAGTCTGGAAAACAGGCCGCCCTTCCTCTCAGGCTTCTGCTCTTTCAGTTCAGGAGCCGCGTTCTTCTGAATATCAGCCTCTGATAAACTGGCACTACTGGTCTTAGCCGTTTGAAAAGCATCGTCGGGTTCGTCAGGCCCGTCAATAGCCTCGGCTGATTTGACTTCCTCCTTAATAACCTCATCGGTTTTCGCCCTATCTTTATCCTTGCCCTTTTTGTTCTTCTTGCCAAATAAAAACATATGGTCCCCCTTTGTTTATCAACCAGCTTCGTCAAAACGTGCTGATACTATTTTTGATACGCCCTTTTCCTCCATTGTAACGCCATACAAAGCGTTGCAAACAGCCATGCTGCCCTTTCTGTGCGTTATGAGTATGAACTGTGTGTCCCTTGAATAGTTGCCAAGGTAGTCTGCAAAGTTAGAAACGTTGACCTCGTCGAGCGACGTCTCGATCTCGTCCAAAATGCAAAATGCCGTAGGCTTTAACTTTAGTATCGAAAACAGCAGGGCGATTGCCGTAAGCGCACGCTCTCCTCCTGACAACAGGGAAAGAAGCTGCAGTTTTTTCCCTGGCGGCTGCGCTATTATATCTATATCGCAGTTAAGTATATCTGCACCATCGGAAAGAACAAGATCTGCCTTGCCCCCCCTGAACAGCTCTGAAAAAACGCTTGTAAAGTTAGCTCTTATCAACTCAAACTGGCATTTGAACTCCAGCTTCATGCTCTCCAGAAGCTCGGTTATAAGCTGCCTAAGGTCGGATTCCGCCCTCTCCAAATCACCGTACTGCGCCTTGAGCGAATCATAGCGCTCTTTGACAAGATCGTATTCCTCAATAGCGCTGACCCTGACATCGCCCAGGCTTCTCATCTCTTTTCTTATTTCGTCGGACAGCAGATGCTCTGCCGCAGCAGCAGATCCACGCCTGTAGGGGACTATATTGTCATAAGTAAGATTGTAGTCATTCCAAACCCTTTCCTGGATTGCGGAAAGCTCAAGCTCGGCCTTGTTCAGGCTGAGTTCGGCCCGATGTTTTCTATCCCTGAGCGCTTCGATTGCGCTGGAGAGTTCTCCTCTTCTTATGCGCAACTCCTTGAGTTTGTCAATGCGCTTGCCTTGCTCCTCCTCTAAGCCATTAATCCTGTTTTCGAGCGACTCTGCCTCAACTCTTTTTGAGCTAACGCTCCCGTCCGCGTTTATAATCTGCAGGTCAAGCTTGGTCATAGACTCATTAAGGGAGTTTACGGCCCGTTCCTTACCGTATATATCATCGGTTAGCCTGGCGGCATCGGAATCTGTTCGGGCCAGCTCGCCATTCAGCGCTGACAGTTCCTTGTTTTCAGCCATAAGCTGTACCTTAAGAGAGGTGATCTTTGAACTTTTCCTCTCCTGCTCCAAACGCATTGCATTAAGCTCGCTTTGCAGCCTGGCAATATCCTCCTGCGTGGCTGTGTTGCTGTCCTCAATATTTTCCTGAGCTGTCTCCGATTCGCCCAGCTTTGACTCTACGTCCGCTAAGCTGTCCTGAAGGCGGCCCCTCTCCTCATATTGCGTC
>CAYSKA010000063.1:0-8634 GCA_964431505.1 uncultured Oscillospiraceae bacterium | reverse complement strand
CGAACCGCATTGTGTACTGTTACGGAGCAGAAACAGGTCAACTCCTTCAATAGAAGCGCCCAAAATACACTTCAAAGCTTCCCGCACTTATTCCGACCTGTATTTTTTCAGCTCCCTGGCCAATACCTTTAGGTATGTTTTAAGCTTATCAAGTTCATCCTTACAGGCCTTAAGCTCGACTCTCAAGCCATGGCACTCGCCTTCGCGCTCATTCAATTCATGCCTAAGCTCGTCATAATCCGCCCGTGAGACAACCGCTGCCGAAAGGTCCTGCCGCCCTCTCCTCTTATTTAGCTCACTTAGGAGATTTTGATATGCCTTTTCGCGCTTTTCAAACTCCAGTACAATTTCATCCAGGAAGCCGTCCACTTCCTGCCTGTCATATCCGCTGAAGGAGCTTAAAAACCTTTTGTCAATTATATCTTTTCTTTTCATACATCCGCTTTCTAATCATGTTAACGGCAAAACCGCAAAATACGAATCAACTTGCTCCAACCTTGGGCGCGTTCTAAGTCAAACAAATCCGCCGTAAATTCGGAAATGATCCAAACTACGGCGGATAGTCCGCTTACGGCATATCGTCCGGCTGGGCCGGTCCGTTGCCCACCACCTCACAGTTTATAGGAGCCATGAGGTATATACCTGTTTCGACCTTCTTCAGGGTTCCTCCAAGAGCATATATAGCTCCTGCTATGCAGTCGATAATCCTCTGAGCGGTTTGCACATCGCCCTCAGCCATTTCCGCCATGTTGACTATGACGGGCTTGCGGCTCTTGAAGTTATCGATAATGCTCTTCGTATCCTCATAGCCGATTGGGCAGTAGATTATGACCTTCTGCTGAGCAGCTGTGGGCAGGCTGACCACATTAGCCCTGGAAGGCGCCTTCTTGGACTTGCCGAAGGAATGTATGGGTTCCTGCTCTTCGACCTGGTCCTCATAATCATCTTCGAATTCGAACTCATCCTCGTCGTCGAATTCCTCATCTTCGGCAAAGCCGATGTTTTTTAGGAACTTATTCAGTTTACCTGCCATGATGATTCCTCCAATCTTTTGTTTCGGCGCTTGGAGAAATAGTTGTGTTAACCGGGCATGTTCGCTGTATATATGTATGCGATGCCGGTGCGTGCTAAATTCTGCCGCCAAACAACGCTGTGCCTATTCGCACCATGTTTGCCCCTTCCTCAATAGCCACGCCATAGTCCCCGCTCATGCCCATGGATAGGTATCGCATCTCCACGCCTTCTATCCTATCCTGGTTAAGCTTGAGGAACAGTCTATGCATAGCGGAAAAATATTTCCGCGCATCCGGTTCGTCCATTACCGGAGGTATGCACATCAGTCCCTTTACCGCAATGCCTGGCATAGCGGAAACCGTTTCTAACAAACCGGTAAGCCCGTCGGCCAATATGCCTCCCTTTTGAGGCTCGCTTCCTATATTTACCTCAATTAGAACATCCTGCACAATATTAAGTTCCACAGCGCGCCTGCTTATCGCGGACGCCAGCGCAAGCCTATCCACCGACTGTATGAGCGTTACCTTGCCTATCACATATTTTACCTTATTTGTTTGGAGTTGTCCAATAAAATGTTTTCGTAAATTTAGCGAATCATAAAAGTCCAGCTTGCTGAGCAGCTCCTGAACACGGTTTTCTCCTATGCTGGAAATACCTGCGTCAACTGCAGCCTGTATCCTCGGGACGTCTACGTATTTTGTCACGGCGATCAGTTCTATATCCTCCATATTCCTGCCAAAAACCGCTGCTGACGCCTCGATATTTTCCATTATGGCGCTTAAATTTCCCCGTACATCAATCATCCTTTTATGGCCTCCTTCAACTTAGTCCACAGGCTTACGCCCGGCTTGACAAAGCGCTGGCCTTCAGCAAGCGATCCTTCTTTCGGCCTTATTATCGCTTTCCCATCCTCGATTCCAAGCACGTCAACCTCCACAACGGCCTTGGAATCGCCCATGTCTATTTCGATATAAGGCGATCCGTATATGCCTTCGGAATTTTTCTGGACGTGGAGCGCATCCTCATCAACCTTAATTCCCGTCGCTTCAATCGATACGTTGGCCTTTATTGACCTGACGCCTATAAACGGGCCCAACTCCGTGGTAAACTTCAGAATATTTACAACTTTGCTCCCTGAGATGACAGGTGCGAGCGCTGTACCGCTATAGGCTTCTGAAAACCCGTCAAAAGCAACGGCGTACACCTCCCCCTCGACAACCCTGAGCGGGTCGTAAGCATTGGTTAAAAATGCGCAGTACCATTCGCCATCCTGCACCAGCCTGTATAATAGCGCCGATCCGTCTTCGGGGGAAGAACCAGCCCCAGTTCCGCTTAAGGCGCGCGATACCAGATCAGAGGTTATCATGTCAAGCTTCTGGGCATTAAGTGCCTGCTCAAACCCATCAAAATAAAAGCTTACCTTACCGCTTTTTGTAGCTACAATGCTGCTTGACCATTGTGATATCTGAGTCTGCCTTATCTCCTCTTCGGCATAAAGGGAGGAGAGCTCCTCTGATGCGTATACCTTGTCCTTGAGCCTTTGGCTTCGGCTGTTCAAAAGGCCTTTAAGCTCTATTTCCAGGTCCAAAAGGTCCTTTCCCGAATCCTGCATAACGGATTCCCTTATTGATTTTAAAACCACCATAATACTTGCATTAATGCTGTCAAGGTCCGCGTCGCTCACGCCGGACATAAGCTCGGACTGCTTACGGTGTATTTCACTCTCAATTTGAAGGAGCGACTGCATCATATCATCGCTGTAACCCCACTTTAATACCTGGGCTATTGGAGCGTCGATATCTACATGCTGGCCCTCCTTTGTCAGATAGATCAGCTTGTCGTACTTCTCCACGGTGATGGATTCTTCGTCTCTGATTATGGCGGTGCTCACATCCCTATTCGTTCCAACCCCCCCGTATGAAACCACACCCCAGCTTCTCCCTGGTATGAACAGTATCAGCAGCCCTATAACTGCTGCCGCCGCCATAGCAATAAATATATAGAACTTCGGCTTTAGCTTTAATCTGGTCCTTTTAGTCATGCTACCTCCATTCGTCAGCGGGCAAGCTTCGGCTTATATTCCCTGTGAACCAGTTCTCAAGCCCACTTTGCCCTTTGGACAGTTTAACGCCATCAATTACAACATTTTATATGAATTAAAGTGTTTTTTAAAGTGTTATTGAGCTATGTACACAGAAAACTTACAAAACATTTGGAATTTCGCACCCGCCAGAACCAATCGCCTTATATTGTATGGGATAGTTTAAGCACGCGGTTTGATGATCTATCGTAATTATTTCAGCTAAGGATTAAAAAAACGCTTATTTAATAAAGCGCTTTCAATGATTTGTATGCTCCGGTCCGGAAGCTTCCGCTGCAATGCTGGGACCCTACAGCTATAAGCGTAGCGTCCCAGATCCTATTATTTATATTCATCCATCTTGCTGGCCAGCCGCTCGCAGTCCCTGCCTACAAATGCTGTGCAAAGACGGCTGAAATCAAGCACCTTGGGTATTATCCCGTTTATATCGTCCATGGTTATGGACTGCACGCGATCCAGCACTTCTTGCTCAGAGCTTACCTTACCCCTGAGCAGGGCGGATTTCCCTATGGCTGACGCGTGGGATGATGTGCTCTCAAGGCCAAGTATATAGCTTCCCTTAAGCTGCTCCTTGCTTCTTCTCAGTTCAGCATCGGTCAAGCCATCCTTTTTAAGCCTGTAGAGCTCCTCCATCATTATGTCGATTACCGTTTCAGCCTGCTTATCTCCGGTGCCAGCGTAAAGTCCGAAATAACCAGCCGTACAGTATGACGTTGGGAATGAGTATACCGAATACGCCAGGCCCTTTTCCTCCCTTATGCGCTGAAACAATCTCGAACTCATGGTTCCCCCAAGGATGTTACTGAGGGCAACCAGCGGATACTGACCCTTTGTATCCATTGGATAGCCTGGAAGGCCCAAACATATATGAACCTGCTCTATATCCTTGTGTATGGACTTAATAGCCCTGTCCTGCCTCATATTGCCATAATTCCTGTCCTGTTCGGCGTTAGCTACAGATACGTCCCTAAAGCTTTTCTCCAGGATATCAATAAGGCTTTCCCGCTCGAAGTTGCCGGCGCACGCTATAACCATATTTCCGGCAATGTAACGCTTAGCCATATAGTTGACCATGTCGTCCCTTGTCATGCCCATAACGCTTTGCGTGGTTCCCAATATGGGTTTTTGCAGGGGGTCGCCCTCAAACATTAGAGAAACTATCGCTTCATGGACTATGTCCTCAGGGCTGTCCGCAGCCATGTTTATCTCTTCAACGACAACGCCCTTCTCGCGCTCAATATCATCGGCTGAAAGCCTCGAATTCAGCGCCATGTCCGAAATCATGTCCGCAGCAAGGGGAAGATGCTCGTCCAGCACCTTGGCATAGAAGCATGTGCATTCTTTTGACGTAAAGGCATTTAGGTTTCCGCCCAGCGCATCCATCTGAGAGGCGATCTCCGAAGCTGTCCGGTTTTTCGTGCCCTTAAAGATCATGTGTTCAATAAAGTGTGAAATGCCGCCCTCGCCCTCGCCCTCATCGACGGAGCCAGCCTTCACCCATAAACTGATCGATACCGATCTATAATCCTTAAGCCTTTCAGAAACTACACGTACCCCATTTGACAGCTTGTCCTCAAATATGTTCATCTACTGTTCTTCTCCATTTCGTGGTTTTTCTTAAATTCCCAGCACAAACCGGCTATAGCATAATCACCCATTGTTTATTATCTCACCTGTCGTCACGACATGCAATCCCTTACTCTTGAGTAATTCAAACAGTCCGTCCAAAGCATCGGCTGCCTGCTTCGTGGGTTGCATCAAAACTATATTGCCTTGCGCAAGGGATTCGGCGCGCTTTACTATGTCACCGGCAGCACCCTGGGCGCAAAGAAGGTCCACGGTGCCCATGACATGCGTAAGCCCCAGCTTTTTAGCCGCGCGGGATGATACGGAGTTTCGCCGGTTTCCTGAATAATATAATTTCGGCTTTACACCGCTTATAGACTCTATTATGCCCTCCGCGTCCGTTATATCCTGCATGACCCAAGAAAGATTGCCGTCTTCATAGGGATTGTTTCCCATGGTCCCTATTTCGTGGCCGTCCGAAGCCATCCTCATAAGCGACGCCGGATTGGCCGAGGCCCATTCGCCGCTTACAATAAACGTAGTTTTAGCGTCATGCTCCTTTAATATATCTAGTATATCATGCATCGACTTGGCATTGTAGTTTACAATCCACTGCAATGACAGTTTTCCCGATGCTTCTCCTCTGTACACCGGACTTCCGGATGCGGGAACCGGCAGCATATCCGGCTGCGAAGTCACCAAATATAATGCCGCTATAATGAGTACAAGCAGCATGTTAAGAGCAATGCCCACGCCTTTTTGTTTCTTCTGTATCACGTTACCCCTCCATCCTTTAACTGATATATGGTTATTCGCGTACAGCGGCGGGTATTACACGCAATGGCCAAGCGACGGGGCTTTCATAATCTTTTGTGTATGGCTTATATAGGACCGATATGACTGACTGAGCAATATTCACACAGTTCACCGTCCGCCAGATTGACGCTCCTGGGCGGTTATGACGTAAGGATTAAAATTACTGTTTGCGTTTATCCGGGTACAGCAGCTTATTACTCATATTTAAATACACTTACATTAATGAAAAATGCAGCTATGTAAAGACTGGAGGCGGGGTTCCTTATAGGTAAACACACCATCTTTAAATACACTAGAGTACTCCACTTTATTATTAATTATATAATCCGTCAAAAACCCCTCCTATCAAACGGTGTAAACCCTTCGACCTCAGCACCGCAGCCCATACTATGCACAAGCGCGCTTGCGCGCAGTATCATATTCCTTCCAAACCGGTCGCGTATCGCGTCTACAGCTGCGTCCATACGCCTCAGACGTTCGTGCCTCAGGTCTTCAAACATTGACATCTGTCCGCCGCCGCCGCTTAGGGAGGATACTTTGACGCCCACAAGCCTTATTGGCCTATCGCATAGCAACTGCGCAATGAGCTGCCTGGCGGTTGCATACAGCTCCTCGGTAACGTCCGTGGGATAAATCAAACGCATTTGCTTACCCTTTCCCTTAAAATCGCTATAGCGCACGTATACGCCTACGCTCCGCGCGCACATTCGCATTGATCTAAGCCTGTATGCCACCTTATCAAGCTGAACGAGAAGCGCTATGTACAGCTCGTCAAGGGTATTGACGTCTCCTGGAAGCGTAATCGAACTGCTTATGCTCTTTTGAGCAGACGTTTCGCCTATGCATGTATCATCAATGCCGTTAGCGTTTAACCACATTTGTCTGCCAACTATGCCGAACATGCTTCTAAGCATCCCCTCTGGGGCACCTGCAAGTTCTCCTATGGTATGTATGCCTATGGAGCTTAACCTGCGCTCCGCGCAACGCCCCACATATATCAAACGCCCTACAGGCAAGGGCATAATACTGCCAGTCCAGAATTCCGGCGTAACTACAGTAACAGCGTCCGGTTTTTTATAGTCTGAACCCATCTTTGCCATAAGCGGATTACCGCCTGCGCCCACGGACACGGTCAGGCCGAGCTCATCCTTGACCCTTTTTCTTATTGTATGAGCTACTTGCGCGGCGTCTCCAAAAAGGTGTTCACAGCCCTTATAGTCCAAATATGCCTCGTCTATTCCATAGCGCGTTACCAGCGGTGAATAATCCTGTATTATACGCATAAACAGGCCTGAGTAACGCAGGTATGCGTCAAAGTCCGCTTTTTCCACAACCGCTCCTGGGCATAGGGACAGCGCCGCGCCCAGCATCATGCCGGCATATACTCCCTTAGCCTTTACAGGGTAAGTGGCTGCTAGCACTATGCCGTGGCGCTTCTGGCGGTCCCCGCCAACTATAAGAGGGGTGTCAAACGTATATTTCCCCCCGCTGCCTAGCACCGCACAGTGTGCATAAAACGAGTTTAGGTCCACATGCAGTATGCTCATGCGCCCTCCTTTGTTAAAAACCACCTGTCATTGCTTCTATCCCAGCAAAGTTCGGCATTTCGCCCGTCAGACTCTATACGGAACCGCATAAATGATTTGTACCCCCAGCGCTCCTCAGCCACGGAAATTACACGGCTTACCTTTGCGCGCTCCCCGCATGAGGCTATGAAAAATACGGGACTCGCTTGTCCTAAGGTATCAAAATCCACTAGCACACGGGTTGCTTTATTATAGCGTTTCATACGGCCCTCCTGGAACATTTGTTCTAAATAATTGTATCATTGCAAACCATGCAATGTAAAGCGGAATATAATGTCAACTTATTGTGAGCATACATGGACATGGCCCTAAATGCCTTGTTATAAATTTGAATTTAAGTTATAATCATTTCAATAACATCCACATAAGGAGGATCACATGAAATTCAGCGAAATGCCTTATTCAAGGCCAGATGTTGAGAAGCTTACGGCAGATTTTAGGGAGATTATCGAAAAGCTTAAAAATGCGGCTACATTCGAGGAAGCCGACGCACTGTTTGCCGAGTCTGAAAGGATATCCGCGCAGGTGGATACCGCCTTCTCCATTGCCTACGTGCGCCACTCTATAGACACGCGCGACGAGTTCTACGATAAGGAAATCGAATTCTTGGATGAGGTTTCACCTGTGATTAACAATGTAGCTCAGGATTTGTCAAAGGCGCTGTACGGATCCAAGTTCAGGCCGCAGTTTGCTGAGAAGTACGGTGAGCTGATGTTTAAAAACATTGAGATAAGGCTTAAGGCGTTCTCACCCGAAATCATTCCCGAGATGCAGGAGGAGAATAAGCTAGCTACTGAATACGACAAGCTGATAGCTTCCGCTCAAATTCCTTTTGAAGGTGAAAATCGGACGCTTTCGCAGCTTACGCCCTTTAAGCAGGTTGTAGACGATAAAAAAAGGATGGCCGCATGGAAGGCGGAAGGCGGCTTTTATGTGGAGAATGGCCAGAAGCTGGATGAAATCTATGACAAACTGGTTCATTTGCGCGATAAGATGGCCAAAAAGATGGGTTATAAGAATTATGTGGAGCTGGGCTATTACCGCATGATGAGAAACAGCTATACTGCTGAGGATGTTGACCGCTTCCGTGAAGCTGTTCGCAAATATATTGTGCCCATTGCGGATCAGCTTTACCGCGAACAGGCTAAGCGTACGGGTCTTAGGTATCCGCTGAACTTCGCCGACGCGGTGCTTACCTTCCGCTCCGGCAATCCGGTGCCTCAGGGGATCCCCGACGACATACTGGCGCACGGCAAAAAATTCTATCATGAGCTTTCAAAGGAAACCGCTGAGTTCATAGACTTCATGTATGAGAACGAACTCTTAGACGTCCTCAGCCGCACGGGCAAATCGGGCGGAGGCTACTGCACGGGTTTCCCGCTGTATAAATCTCCGTTTATATTCGCAAATTTCAACGGTACCTCTCACGATGTAGAGGTTATAACGCATGAAGCGGGCCATGCCTTTGCCGCATTCACCGCACGGGATATATTCCCAATGGATAACCAAAGCCCCACGCTCGAAAGCTGCGAGGTCCATTCGATGAGTATG
>CAYSKA010000062.1:0-8723 GCA_964431505.1 uncultured Oscillospiraceae bacterium | reverse complement strand
GATGACGATTACTATATTAGAAGATCATATATTCGGTTCAAACTGCCATATACAATTGACGGAGATAATGTAATAAACGCGTATTTACGTATAAAGCAACATGGGGGGGCGACGCCAGCTATAAAAGCATACCGAGTTACAAATAGTTGGACATCTAATACTCTAACATGGAATAACAAGCCAGGATACACAACTGTGAATAGTTCTGGGAATGCAACGCTTGCCTCAAACGGTTGGTATCAGGCGTATGTAACTGGTATTGTAAAAAGCTGGCTAAAGGGTACTTATAGAAATGATGGCTTTTTACTGAAAGATACCGATGAATATGATACTACGCAATGGACGACCTTCTATAGTTCAGATGCAGCTTCACCAAACAAACCTGAGCTGATAATCAATTATTCGGCAGAGCGTCCTCTTATAACTTACAATCTCCGTCTCTATAAGAATGCTGATATGATTACATCAGCATCTACATTGAACAATTATATCAGCACGGCTAACAGCGCTTTTCAAAATACTTTCAACGTAAACTTTAACAGGCGTTGGACTCTTTCTGCTTCAGCATTGAACCAGCGTCCAGGATGTACCAGGGGAACCCCACTTCTATGCAATTCTACTTGCGGCGCTTTATCAGAGTGTATTGATGTTCATCATAAGGCGGGATATTATTTTCTCTATGTGAATGAATACCCGACGGAGAAGGTGTTCCGGTATGTGGATTACGCATTATGCGTAACAAACTCCGGAAGCCATTTTGGGATAAACGGCGCTTCCGTTTCAAGCAGAAATATAATTGTCACATTACAATCACCAAATATACAACGAACCACATGCCATGAGATGTCGCATTGGATTGGCGCAAACTACCTGTCTTGTGTAAATGATCAGGCCTGCGTTATGAGGTACGGCGCAAATGTTTACAATGTTTGGTGCACACAATGCGCTCAAGCCATTGTAAAATTTTTGGATTGATTTAAAGGAGGATGTTATGAAAAAGTTTTTATTTGCAATTATATTACCTTGCCTAGCCCTGTCGTTGCTGATCTTCGGGTGTGGGGACACTCAAGATGTTGACGAAGGAAGCAGCCATAAACCATCAAGTTCTTTGAGCGGTAGCGGCTCTCCGGACACTACGCCTGCACGCACGGACGAAATATTCGATAGCCCGACTGACCTTGTTTCCTTTTGAAGCCTGGATGAGTTTGCTTCCTGCCTTAACTCAGCGGAAAAAGGCGAAGATATAGCTAACTTGGCATCCCTGAAATCATATTATCTTCCAACCTCAATACCTGAAGAGTATGAACTCTATAAAATCACGGCTGGGGCCGCCGATATAGGATTCTGGTACTTACCTCAAGAACGCCTCTCCTCGGTTGAGTCTATACAGGACGCGGAAGCGCAGCAAAAGCATTTCTTGTTTATTTCAACGAGAGGTACATATGATTTTAACAGTATAAAGACGCAATTTAACTTAAAAGACGATGAATCGATTGATAATAAGTACTTTGTGCATGAGTCTTCATCACCAATAATAATTTGGGAAGAACATGGGACTACCCTTATGTTGTATTTGCCGGTAAATCTAGAAGCTTTGGATGTCTCAAAATACTGTGATGTAAGGATTGTTTATACTGAGTAAATTACCCTCAGTTGCAAGGGTAACCGAAGTATAAAGATCAGTCTATTATCAGCAGTCAGCGGCAGATATGATTCAACGCATCCGCCGCTGACTTTTCCGCTATAGCCGGATGCGTTTCCCGCCGCTACGATTATAGTGCGTTGCCCTGCGGCGCTTCCACGTATTTCTCTTGAAAGCGCCGATAGTCTAAGCCCAAGCTCTTGCACTATCCTCCGTAGGCTGGTGGCTTTGCAAATCCTATCAGCAAACCTTTCCTTTCTTCCATATTACGATTATGGCGGTGATTTATTGTTGTTTTCCTTTGCGATCTGTCGGTTGCTTACCGTCTTTTTTCCTTTTTATACTTGCCTTTTTCGGCCCCCCTCCGGCTCGATGCACTGCATTTTAGATTTTTAAGCGCTAAAACAAACTGTTTAAAATACGGCTTGACATGGCCCGGGCGGATAATTATAATGGTATGAAATGTGTATTTTCAGGAGGAAACGGCGCTATGCGTCAAGAGCATATATACGGCTCCGCGCCCGCCTCTGCCGCGCGGCATAACAGGCGGATCGTGATTACAGGGGCCAACGTATTTAAAAACGGCGCATTCAGCCGGATGGACGTTTCCATACAGGGGAAATCCATTGCCGGCGCCAGCCGTGATCTTCCCCGTTATGACAGCGATATTATTATTCAAAGTGATGGTTTATTTTTGGTTCCGGGCTTCGCCGATGTACATGTACACCTGCGGGAGCCCGGTTTTAGTTATAAGGAAACCATTGCCACTGGCTCCAGGGCAGCGGCCCGCGGGGGATATACGCTGATATGCGCCATGCCAAACCTCAACCCGCCCCCCGACAGCGTGAAAAACCTGGAGGTGCAGCTGCGGCTGATTGAAAAAAACGCTGCTGTGCGGGTAATTCCCTACGGGTGCATTACGCTTGGCCGTGAGGGCCGCGAGATTACCGACATGCGCGCCATGGCAAAGTATGTCGTGGGTTTTTCCGACGACGGCTCGGGCGTGCAGGATCCTTTAGTGATGAAAAGGGCCATGATAGAGGCAAAGGCGGCGGGCATGCCGATAGCCGCGCACTGCGAGGACGAATCGCTGCTTCGCGGGGGCTATATCCACGACGGATGGTACGCCCTAAAGCATGGCCACGCGGGGATATGCCCAAAAAGCGAATACGCCCAGATCAGCAGGGACATAGCCCTTGTGCGGGAAACCGGCTGCCGTTACCACGTGTGCCATGTATCGTCGGAGAAGAGCGTTGAGCTGATCCGCGCGGCAAAGGCGGAGGGCCTGCCCGTAACCTGCGAAACAGCGCCGCATTACCTTGTGCTGTGCGAGGACGACCTCATCGACGACGGCAGGTTCAAGATGAATCCGCCGCTTAGGACGTTTGCGGACAGGCAGGCGCTGATAGACGGCATAAAGGACGGCACCATAGACGCGGTGGCTACCGATCATGCCCCGCATTCGGCCGATGAAAAATCAAGAGGCCTTAAATACAGCCTGATGGGCGTAGTGGGGCTTGAAACCGCCTTTGCGGCGCTGTATACGCGGCTTGTAGACACGGGTGCGCTGGCGCTTGAAAGCCTTATAGAGCTTATGAGCGTAAAGCCGCGCAGGATATTTGGCCTTGGCGGCGGCGTAATCGAGGAGGGTGCTGCCGCGGACATAACGCTTATGGATATGGAGCACGAATATGAAATCAGGCCGGAAGAATTCATATCCATGGGCAGGAGCACACCGTTTGAAGGCATGAGGGTGCGCGGAAGGGCGGCGCTGACCATTGCGGGCGGCAAAATAGTATATATCGATGATAAAACAGGGCCCGGGATAAGGGTTTAACAGGGGCCAAGGCAGGCCTTTCTGGAGGCGGAAATGAAAAAACAGGGCATGTTCACCATAGACGAAAACGTATTGATTGCGCGCGATACGTATTCCATGCGCCTTATAGGCGATGCCGGCGCCATAAGCGCGCCAGGCCAGTTTGTAAACATACTGGTTGACGGGCTTTACCTGAGACGGCCGATATCCGTGTGCGACGTTAGCGGGGACGAGCTTACCATAGTATACAAGGTGGTGGGCGGCGGCACGCGCGCCATGGCCGCGATGAAAGCGGGCGAAAAACTCGACCTGCTCACGGGTCTTGGAAACGGCTTTACGGTCATAAAGGGCGCTGAATCCCCCCTGATAATTGGCGGAGGCGTGGGTACGCCGCCCATGTACCTGCTGGCAAAGCGCCTGGTTCAAGCGGGGCAAAAGCCGTCTGTTGCGCTAGGCTTCAATAGCAGGGCGGACGCAATGCTATTAAAGCGCTTTGAGGGCTTGGGATTAACGCCCATGATAGCCACTCTCGACGGCTCCTTGGGGATAAAGGGCTTTGTCACGGACGCAATACGCGCCTCAAGGACCCAATACGGCTATTACTATGCCTGCGGTCCCGCGCCGATGCTTCGCGCGGTGTGGGAAGCGCTGGGCACGGGCGGCCAGCTCAGCTTTGAGGAGCGCATGGGCTGCGGCTTTGGCGCGTGCATGGGGTGCAGCATAAGGACAAAGGACGGCTATAAGCGCGTATGCGCCGACGGTCCGGTGCTTTTTGGCAGTGAAATAATATGGGACTGAGCGCCAGAGCATAAACACGCTTTTTTTTGGAGGATGAAACATGGCGGACACAACCGTAACGCTGAGCGGAATAATGCTGGATAACCCTATAATTCCGGCCAGCGGCACCTATGGCTACGGCCGTGACTACCTGGACTTTTACGATCCCAATATCCTCGGCTCGTTTTCCTTCAAGGGAACGACCAAAGAACCGCGGTTTGGAAACCTTACCCCGCGCATAGCCGAATGCGCCGGAGGGCTTTTGAACTCGGTGGGCCTTCAAAACCCTGGAATCCACAGGGTTATCGATGAGGAGCTTAAGGAGCTTAAACGGGTGTTTAATAAGCCGGTTATTGCCAACATAAGCGGCTTTTCGATTGAGGAGTTCGAATACTGCTGCGAGCTTATAGACAAAGAGGAGCAGGTGGGTATAATCGAGGTCAACGTAAGCTGCCCCAACGTAAAGCACGGCGGCATGGCGCTTGGAGCCACGCCCGAATCAGCGGCCGCGGTTACAAGGGCGGTAAAGGCGGTTACGAAAAAACCCATATACATAAAGCTTACGCCAAATGTTTCAGATATCGCGGCAGTTGCAAGGGCGTGCGAGGACGCGGGCGCCGATGGCCTGAGCCTGATAAACACGCTGCTTGGCATGAGAATTGATGTAAAGCGGCGGCGGCCAATGCTAGATAACGTAACCGGCGGCCTTAGCGGGCCTGCTGTATTCCCAATAGCTTTAAGGATGGTATACCAGGTTTCACGGGCGGTCGGCATACCGGTAATGGGCATGGGCGGTGTGAGCACGGCGCGCGACGCCATTGAGATGATGCTGGCGGGCGCGGACGCGGTGCAGGTGGGCGCGGCCAACCTGCGCGACCCGTACGCATGCAAAAGGATAATAGAAGACCTGCCTGTTGAGATGGAGCGCCTGGAAATAGACCGGCTCGACGGGCTTAAGCGCCTGATGGGATAGTTCAGCCAAAAGCCGCGGCAACCCAAAGATGGTTTGTCCGGCGCTTTACCTGATAAACGGGATGGGTGCGGCTGCGGCACGCTTAGGACGAAGCCCCGGATATGAGCCAAGCTTGCTTTAGATTGGGAATAATAAAACATATAAAAGGAGGCTGTGCCATGCCTAAGGATGTAATAATAGCGTGCGACTTCGGCAGCGCCGCGGAGACCATGGAATTTCTTGATCTCTTTACAGACGAATTGCCGTTTGTAAAGATCGGTATGGAGCTGTTCTACTCTGAAGGTCCGTCCATCGTAAGGCGCATAAAGGAGCGCGGACACAGGATTTTTCTGGATCTGAAACTGCACGACATACCAAACACGGTGATGAAGGCCATGCGCGCGCTGAGCGGGCTTGGGGCGGACATGGTAAACGTGCACGCGGCCGGCGGCTCGCATATGATGAGCGCCGCTTTAAGCGGGCTTATGCGCAACGACGGTTCCCGTCCCATCCTGATCGGGGTAACCCAGCTTACCTCCATGGACGAAGCGCGCATGCGTGACGAGCTTTTGATAGGGGCTTCGATGGAGGAAACGGTGGCGCGCTATGCGCTTAACGTAAAAGCCAGCGGCCTTGACGGGGTGGTCTGCTCGCCGCTTGAGTCGGAAAAGGTGCATGGGTTGTGCGGCAAGGGCTTCCTCACGGTTACGCCTGGCATACGCTTCAGCGGAGCCGAGGGCGACCAGGCCAGGGTGTCAACACCTGAGGACGCGGGGAGGATGGGTTCTGACTACATCGTGGTCGGCAGGCCGATAACCGCGGCGGACGATCCTGCAGCCGCGTACCGCCGGTGCGTTCAGGGCTTTTTAGGAGCACAGGCAGGGGCCTGAACGCTTTCGGAAACGGAGTTAAACCGGTCTGGCGGGACTTTAAATACCGCTTTTAATATTGATTCCGCGCCGGAGCATGCCGCTATCCAGGAAAGCCGAGACTGGTACCGCGGGCGGCGTAAACGGCAATGGTACGTATAACGTCAAAGAATAAAGCCTTTAGGAGGAAAAATCATGAAAAGAAGGATAGCCCTGGACCTGCTTTCGATACGGGCCGTGTTTTTAAGGCCCAAGGAGCCGTTTACCTGGGCAAGCGGGATAAAAAGCCCCATATATTGCGACAACAGGCTCACGCTGTCCGCGCCCGGGGTCAGAAATAATATTGAAAATGGGTTTAAGCGGCTTATTGAGGAATACTATCCGGAGTGCGAGATACTTATGGGTACCAGCACGGCGGGCATCGCTCACGCGGCGATAACCGCGCACATGATGGGCCTTCCCATGGGCTATGTCCGCTCCTGCGCAAAAGATCACGGGCGCAACAACCTTATCGAAGGCCGCCTCGACGCCGGACAAAAAGCCGTGGTAATAGAGGACCTGATATCCACCGCCGGCAGCGCGGTTGAAACCGCCCGTGCGCTGCGCGAAGCCGGAGCGCAGGTGCTTGGCATTGCAAGCATATTTACCTACGGCATGAATAAGGCTGACGAGCGTCTAAGCGCCGCAAACCTCAAAAACATAAGCCTTACGGACCTGGACACGCTTGCGGCAGTGGCGGCGGAGGAGGGGTACATAATGCCCGGCGACATTGACAGGCTTTTCCAGTTTAGGGACAACCCCCAGGACGAAGGCTGGAGGGACTAGCCGTGACGCTGCGCTTGAAGAAGTTCTGGCTGAGGCAGACCGGAAAAAAGCGTTTGCTGAAAACCCTCGCGGACGAACGCATGAACTTGGACGCGCCTGCGGCCACGGCGGCGGATACGGATGAAAAAGAGGGCGCGCTCCCCCATGCCCAAGCGGCCGTTAAGGAATCAGCGCAGGACGAATTCCCGCCTATTTAGGCAGAGAGTGACCATACCAACGCAAACCCACACAGGAGGAGAAAATATATGAGACACCTGATAGATATCTGCGACCTGAGCATCGCTGAAATAGACGGCCTGCTCAAAACCGCCGACGATATCATAGCCAATCCGGATAAATACGCCGACGCGTGCAGGAGGAAAAAGCTGGCCACGCTTTTCTTTGAGCCGAGCACGCGCACGCGGCTAAGCTTTGAAGCGGCAATGCTTCAGCTGGGCGGCAGCGTACTGGGCTTTTCATCCGCCGACTCAAGCTCGGCGGCAAAGGGCGAAAGCGTATCCGACACCATACAGACCGTGGGCTGCTATGCGGATATCATCGCAATGCGGCATCCCAAGGAGGGCGCGCCCGTGGCTGCAATACGGCGCACCACCGTGCCGATTATCAACGCGGGCGACGGCGGGCACAACCATCCAACGCAGACGCTTACCGACCTTTTGACCATTCACCGCGAAAAGGGCGGTTTTGACGGGCTTACGGTGGGCCTTTGCGGCGACCTGAAGTTTGGAAGGACCGTTCACTCGCTGATTTCGGCAATGTCACGCTATAATGGCGTCCGGTTTGTGCTGATAGCGCCGGAGGAGCTGAGGGTTCCTGGCTACATCCTGGACGGCGTGCTCAAAAAGCGCGGATGCGAGTACATAGAGGTTGAAACCATGGACGAAGCGATGCCTAAGCTTGACATCCTGTACATGACGCGCGTACAGCGCGAGAGGTTCTTCAATGAGGCGGACTATATAAGGCTTAAGGACACCTATATCCTGGATACGGACAAGCTCAGGAGCGCAAAGAAGGACCTGTGCATTCTTCACCCGCTGCCGCGCGTAAACGAAATAGCGGTATCCGTTGACGACGATAAAAGGGCATGCTACTTCCGCCAGGCGCTGTGCGGCAAGTACATACGTATGGCGCTGATACTGATGCTTTTAGAGGACGCGGGCAGGCTGTAACAGAAAAAAGGAAGGCAGGTAACAGGCATGAATATTGACAGCATTCAAAACGGGATAGTGCTGGACCACATCAAGTCCGGCGGCGCAATGCGGATTTACAAATACCTTGATCTTGACAAGATGGACTGTACCGTTGCGATTATAAAGAACGTTAAGTCCAATAAGATGGGGCGCAAGGACATAATAAAGATAGACGCGGATATCGATATCAACTTTGACGTGCTGGGCTATGTCGACCCCAACATAACGGTAAACGTTATACGCGAGGGGAAACGGGTGCAAAAGCTGAAGGTTGCGCTGCCCGAAACGGTGAGCGGGATAATCCACTGCAAAAACCCCAGATGCATCACCACGGTCGAGCCGGCGGTCGAGCAGATATTCTATCTGGCGGACAGGGAGAAGAAGATATATAGGTGCAGGTACTGCGATACCGAGCGCAAGTAATACCGGGTTTTAGGGCTGCGCCTCTCCTCCGCCGGTCTTTTTAAGCGCCGGAAGCGTTCGCTTCCCCTGACTGGTTACGCGCGCCCTCTCCCCGCCGGAGCAGGTTTTTATCCCGATGACGCTTCACTTTGCGCTGTATGACGCTTCACTCCGCGCTGTATGATGCTTCACTCCGCGCTGTATGATGTTTCACTCCGCGCTGTATGATGCTTCACTCCGCGCTGCATGG
>CAYSKA010000061.1:0-8732 GCA_964431505.1 uncultured Oscillospiraceae bacterium | reverse complement strand
TTAAAAGGCTCAATCCCCGCAGTCTATACATATATTGAGTTATTAGAATTATTTTCTCAGGTTCAGGCTTGCGATTATAGACCTGTAGCGCTCAATGTCCTTGGCCTTGAGATAGTTAAGCAGCCCTCTGCGCTTACCAACCATCTTAAGAAGGCCCCTGCGTGAGTGATGGTCCTTTTTGTTCTGCTTGAGGTGCTCGTTCAGATGGTTGATTCGTGAGGTAAGTATTGCTATCTGTACCTCCGGTGAGCCGGTGTCGCCCTCGTGCAGCTTATACTGTTCGATAATCTGAGTCTTTAAGTCCTTATCCATTTTTGCTTTCTCCTTTAATTTCATATCCCCGGCAACTGCGCCTGGCGTTGGAGTTTCGCCAAACAAAGCAACGGGTCTAATTTACTAAATAATAATAACATATGTAACCAAGATTGTAAACACGGTTTGGGCTCTATTTTGCCACCTTCAGCGCAAAATACTCCTTCGCGCACTTAACATCCTCATTGATCTGCGCGGCCAGATCGGGCACCGATGGAAACTTTCGGTCGTCCCTCAACCGTTTAAGAAACTCAACCCTTAGCGCCTTGCCATAGATGTCGCCGGAAAAGTTGAGTATATGAGTTTCAACTGTCGTTTCCATGCCGCCAACGGTCGGGTTGTTTCCGACATTGGTAAGCGATTGCATTGTTTTTCCGTCGATCTTTGCATGCGTTACGTAAACGCCGCTCTTGGGAAGCACCTTGCCGCTTATACCTCTGAAATTAGCGGTAGGGAAGCCCATTGAGCGGCCTATTCTCCTGCTGCCTACTATATGTGACGTAATGGCGTATGGCGCGCCAAGCAATATGTTGGCTTCTTCGAGGTCGCCCGATTCTATCAGCTTTCTGATCCTGGAGCTTGACACAGCAATGCCATTAAGCTTTACTGGCAAAACGATGGATGATTCAAAGCAAAGAGCCTTTCCCAGCTCACGCATGGTCTCCGCATTTCCGGCGCCTCTGGCTCCAAATGAATAGTTAAACCCCATCACAGCATGTTTCATTCCATGCTCATTAACCAGCATAGCTGCAAAATCGGCAGGCGGCGTATTGGCCATCGACGCGTCGAACCGCACGGCCTCAACGTCTATTCCAAGGGATCTAAGCGTAGAAATGCGCTCGTCGCTTGTGGTAAGCAGGCGGGGAAGGGATCCAAACAGCTCGGAGGGATGGTTTAAAAACGTAAACGCAATGGGTCTGCACCCCGTTTCGGCCGAAACCCTCAGCGCCGTCCTTATCAGCTCCCTATGTCCTATATGTACCCCGTCGAACATTCCCAGGGCAATAACTGAACCCATACACATAAATATACACCTCGTTCAATTCAACATAAGGCTCATTTTAAGCTTGCCGTTATCAACCGTGCCAAGCCCTAGGAACTCATCGTTAAGATAAATCCTGTATAAAGCGTCCGTATCGCTGCCGGAAATTCCGCTGCAAGGGATCTCAGCCCCATTTATCAGCATCCTGCGCTGTTTTTGGTTATTCAGGTCCATACGAATTTCGGGAATATGGCTGATTGCGGCGTCAACAGGCGCCAGCGCGCGGCCGAGCACGCCCTGCTCCTTCATATCCCTTAATTCCGCAATCGAGTAGGCGTTTTCAACAACATGTTCACCTGATAGAGTTCTCAATAAAAACCTCATATGGGCATATGTACCCAGGGCAATCCCTATATCGTGGCATAGCGTCCTAATATATGTGCCCTTTGAGCACAGGATGGATATTAAAAATCTGTTATGACCGGTTTGCCTTATTATATCAAGCGAATGAATGGTGATTGTCTTCAGCTTTTGACGGATAGGAGCGCCGGCGCGGGCCAGCTTATAAAGCTTTACGCCATCCTGATTGGCCGCCGAGTAGATAGGTACGCATTGTTCTATGTTTCCCGTGAACTTTGGCAGGATGTCAATAAGCTCTAAAAGACTAACGCGCTTATCGCATTCGCCCGTAACCTGGCCGTAAGAATCCTGCGTATCGGTTGACACGCCGAATTCTATCTCAGCTATATATTCTTTTTTCTTGTCCACAAGATAATCGAACAGGCGGGTAGCACGGCCAACACAAATAAGCAGCACTCCAGCGGCGCCTGGGTCCAGCGTGCCGGCATGCCCGATTCTCTTTATTTCAAATATCTTCCTCAGATCCGTTACAACGTCTGAGGACGTAAGCCCCGGGGGCTTAAGCACCGAAAGCACGCCCTCATACAGGCATTTTGCTTCAATTCCCTCTGCGTAACTATTAATCATACGTTTTTTAAAATTCCGCGCTCAATATTTTTAGTATATCTTAGGATTCCAAAGGTGGGTCAGCCTGGGCCAAACCCTTTTTCAGCGCCTTCTCCGATGCATCGAGTATCATTGCCCTGGTTCTCGGCAGGGCAAAATGCGACGTAAAACCTGCCGCCCTTGCGTGGCCGCCGCCGCCGAACCTTTCGGATATCTTTGCAACGTCGGCATAATCCTTAGACCGCATGCTGATCTTATAGGAGCCGTCGCGGGCCTGGCGCACGAACACCGCAATTTCAACGGTATCTATGTCCCTGATATGCTCCACAATGCCTTCGCAATCGTCGTTAGTGGCACGGGCGGATGCCATATCATCCTGATCTACAGCTATAAGTCCAATCCTTCCATCCTCAAACAGTTCAAGCCGGTTTAACGCCCGTCCAAGCATTCGCAGCTTTGAACACGGGAAGTTAGAGTAGACCAGCCGATTAAGCCTTGACGCGTCGGCGCCCGCTTCAATGAGCTTTGACGCGGTCAAAAGGGAGTTGGGCGTGGTGTTGCTGTGCGAGAACCTTCCGGTGTCCGTCAGCACTGCCGTATAAAGGCACGTGGCTATATCGCTGTCAACCGCTACACCCATTATATTGGCGAGTTCGAATATTATCTCGCCCGTTGACGATGTAACGCCGGATATATAGTTTGCCTGCGCGAATCCCGCATTTGTGGCATGATGGTCTATTGCGACGGTTGTTTCAGCAGCGTCAAAAAGCTTTGCCGCGATGCCCATGCGGTGCTTATCAGCACAGTCCACAGCTATCACACATTTCGTGCGCTTGGCGTCCGCGGCGTGTACGATCCACTCGGCCCCGGGCAGAAATCCGTATATGGGCGGCACCCGTCCGTCGCATACGGGCTGGCTGCGCTTGCCCATAGCCTCAAGGATCAGCTGAAGTCCCAGCATAGAGCCAAGCGCGTCGCCATCGGGCGATACATGCGCCACAAGAGTGAAATCATCGCCGCATGTTATAATGGATGCGATTTCGTTTAGGCTATTCATCGGCAGGATCCTTGTCTGAGGCCATAACCTCGTTGATCACCCTTGATATATGTACGCTGTACTCTATGGAATCGTCCTTGACGAACACAAGCTTTGGAATGCGCCGTATATCTATGCGGCGTCCAAGCTCACGGGCGATAAAACCCGACGCGTGGTTCAGAGCTTCTACAGTATCCTTTCGGATTTGTTCATCCTTGTCATAAACGCTAACCCGAACCTTGCACAGCATCAGGTCGCTTGTTACGTCAGATGTTATAATTGTAGTCATTGGCGAGACCCTGGGATCCTTAAGCTCTCTTATAACATCGCTTAATCCCTTCTTTATCTCCTCGCCAACCCTGTCATACCTGTTTATCATTAGCTTTCTCCAGTTTATTATATTAGACTGACAACGCAATGGGATGCATTGATCCTTTCCGTATACCACTATAGTTCTCTTTAAAGGCGGAGCCAATCCATAAACCGGACCATGGTCCCGTATATTGCAACGCCTCCGCCTTTCACGTATAAAATTTTTAATCCTGCACTACTGTGGCCCAGGCTTGGGTCTACCGCTTAACCTCCTCAATTATATACGCTTCAATAATATCGCCCTCGTGTACATCATTGAACCCCTCGATGCCAATGCCGCATTCATAGCCTGTAGCAACCTCTTTTGCGTCGTCTTTAAAGCGCTTCAAAGACGAAATCTTGCCTTCATGGATTACAATACCGTCTCGAACCACCCTTACCTGGGCGTTTCTGGACACCCTGCCATCCTGAACATAAGCGCCTGCAATCGTACCGACGCCGGACACCTTGAACGTATTGCGAACGGATATGCGTCCAAGCTCCACTTCACGGTATACCGGCGCAAACAGTCCCTTCATAGCCTTCTCTATGTCCTCAATGGCGTTATAGATTATCCTGTATAGGCGGACATCAACCTTTTCACGTTCGGCCGTCTGCTTTGCCGTGCTGTCGGGGCGTACGTTAAAGCCTATGATAATGGCATTGGACGCTGCGGCGAACATTACATCCGATCCGGTTATTGCGCCTACGCCGCCGTGTATGCAGCGGACGCGGACCTCTTCGTTCGATAGCTTTTCAAGAGCCTGCTTTACCGCCTCTACAGAGCCGTGTACGTCAGCCTTGACGATAATGTTTAGATCCTTAACCTGGCCTTCGGCAATCTGGTTGAAAAGATCGTCAAGGGATACCTTTGACATCATCTTAAGCTGCGCCGCCTTTTGCTTGTCGCGCCTTTCCTCGGCGACCTGCCTTGACAGCTTGTCGGCTTCGGCGACGTTTAGGACGTCGCCTGCCGAGGGGACCTCGGAGAAGCCGAGCACCTCTACGGGCTGCCCAGGCCCTGCCGACATAACCCGTCTGCCCTTGTCGTCCATAAGTGCGCGAACCCGTCCATAGGCTGTTCCGGCAACGATTGTGTCGCCGATCTTAAGGGTGCCGTTTTGCACAAGAACGGTAGCGATAGGGCCTCTGCCCTTATGCAACTCGGCTTCAATTATAGTGCCCTTTGCAATACGGTTTGGATTGGCCTTAAGCTCAAGCACCTCGGCCTGCAAAAGCACCATTTCAAGAAGCGTTTCAAGGTTTTCTCCGGTTTTTGCTGAAACTGGAACGCAAATCGTATCGCCGCCCCATTCTTCGGTAACCAGCCCATATTCGGTGAGCTGCTGTTTTACCTGTTCGGGGTTTGCGTTGGGCCTGTCGATCTTGTTTATAGCTACTATCATGGGTACTTCAGCCGCCTTAGCGTGATTGATTGCCTCAACGGTCTGAGGCATTATTCCGTCGTCGGCTGCTACAACAAGTATTACTATATCAGTCACCTGCGCGCCGCGGGCGCGCATCGACGTAAAGGCCTCGTGGCCGGGAGTGTCTATAAATGTAATTGGCCTTGCATTGCACAATACCTGGTATGCGCCTATATGCTGGGTAATTCCTCCGGCCTCGCCGGATGTTACGCTTGAGTGGCGTATTGCGTCAAGCAGCGAAGTCTTGCCATGGTCCACATGCCCCATTATTGTCACTACAGGGGGACGCTCAATCAGGTTCTGCTCCTCGTCCGCAAGGGCGCTTTCCTGAAGGACGTCCTCAAATGTTTTCAGTGGCTGGTATTCAAGCTCTATGTCATAATCAGCGGCAATCAATGAGCAGGTATCATAATCAATATCCTGGTTAATGGTTGCCAAAATGCCAAGGTTGAATAGTTTCTTTATTATTTCCGCTACGGGTTTGCCTATCTTCTCAGAGAGGTCTTTAACGGTTATTGTTTCCGTAGTGATCACCGCCTTTTCGATCTTGACAGGTTCCGGCTTACGCATGGGCTGCTGCTGTTTCCTGGTCTTTGGATATCTTGAGCCAAACTGCGTCTCGTCATCCCAGCCGCCTGCGCTATCCTTTATTGACTTCCGGTTCCTGGATTTTTTGTCGTTGTCACGGGCCTTATTTTTATCGGGCTTATCCCTGCCAGGAGGCGGGGTTCGCTTTTCACCCTGTCCGGCCTTTTGAGCGTCAGTCTTTGGCGCCTTAGGCGCAGCATCCGATGCGCGTTGTGCCGGCGGCGCAGACTCCTTGCTCTGCCTTGGCGGCCGGCTATCGGGTTTGGGTGCGCGGTCGCGCGGCGGAGGCGTTTGCACAATCTCCGTCACAGTCGTTTCGGGGCCGTTTATGTCAATATTGGGTTTGGTCTGATGGACAGGTTCAGGCGCGGGAGCCGGTTCGGCCATCGTCTGGCCGTCTTGATTCGCTATGGCCGCTTCCGCTTCCGGCTGGCCTGCAGCCTGAACGACATTGTCGTCCTCGTCATTTCCGCCTACATGTACGGCCAAAGAGGCGTCCGATTCGAGATTCTTAAGGAACAGTTCCCTGCGTTCACGCTCCTGCTGAGCCTCGCGTTCCTGTTTTTCCTTCTCTATAAGCTGGGACTCGCGCCGTTTTACACCCTGTAGGGAGGTGCTTACTTCGCCGTGAATATGCTTTATCCGTTCAAACAGCACCTTTACTACTTCGTCCAGCGCATGCACTGAATCGGTAATCTTAACCTTTGACATCAACAAACACCCCCGTTGTCTGCGCCAGTATCCGGCGCTTTGGTATAAATCCCTTTTATCATATCCGCAAACCCCCTGTCGGTTATAGCAGCAACCATTCTGTTTTCCCTTCCTATTGCTCCGCCTAGATTCTCAACCTTAAGGCATTCAATTCCGTGGTTCATGCTTCGCTCAGACCATCTTTTAAGCGTTGCTTTGGAGGCAGAGGAATCAAGCAGTATCAGCAGCGCCTTTTGGGACCCCAGAACCTTTTGAACAGCGACCTCTCCCGAATAGCATTTGCCAGCTTTCATAGCGAAACCTATGGCTGACATGAGCCTGCTTTCACTCATTCGCGCTCAAGCTCCCTTCCAAGACGTTCGAGAAGCTCTCCGTCAAACTTGCGTTCCAAAGCGCGCTCAAGGGCCTTGGCCTTTACGGCGCGCTCAAGGCACTGCTGGTTTTTGCATAGGTACGCTCCCCTGCCGGACGCCTTGCCGGTTAAATCAATCATAACGCTGCCCTCAATGGGACGAACAATTCTTACAAGATCTCGCTTGGGAAACATATTTCTGCATCCTACGCACATACGCATAGGCGTTTTTTTAGGCATTTCGTCGGCCACCTCCTAAAGGACTGGAGCAATCAGCGTTAAATCTCCGGCGTCTCTTCGCCCGAGTCCATGCGCTCCATTTCCTCTTCCATCTGGGAATTGCTCTTTATGTCTATTTTCCAGCGTGTAAGCTTAACCGCCAGCCTGGCGTTCTGGCCATCCTTGCCAATAGCGAGCGAAAGCTGGTTGTCCGGCACGACAACCCGCGCCACTCCATCGAACCTGTCGCCATTTTCCTCATATTTGGCTGGTTTGGTATAAACCATAAGCACCTTTGCGGGGCTGAGCGACTTAGCTATGTATATGGCAGGATCCGGATCCCACGCGATTATGTCTATCTTTTCCCTGCGAAGTTCTTCTACGATCCGCTCAACGCGCATTCCTTTTTGACCCACGCACGCGCCAACAGCGTCAACGCGGCTGTCATTTGAATATACGGATATCTTTGTGCGCGAGCCTGCCTCCCTGGCTATGCCTTTGATTTGAACCAGTCCAGCGTGAATTTCAGGAACTTCAAGCTCAAACAGGCGCTTTACAAGACCAGGATGCGTGCGCGAAACAAAAACCTGGGGGCCTTTGTTGGTCTTTCTTACTTCTAAAACGTATACCTTAAGCCGCATATTGGTTTCGTAAGTTTCTCCAGGCGGAATCTCCCTGGCGTCAAGAAATCCGCTCGTACGGCCAATGGAGAGATAAACCCCTGCTTTATCCGCGCGCTGAACAATGCCCGTGAGCATCTCGGTTTCCTTTTCCATATATTCGTCATAGGCGTTTGACCGTTCCGTTTCGCGAATGCGCTGTACAACCACCTGCTTTGCCGTCTGAGCGGCAATACGTCCGAAATTTTTGGGGCGCACTTCTTCCTCTATTACATCGCCGGCCTCGTATAATGCGTTAATGCGTTTAGCGTTTTCAAGCGAAACCTCTGTAAGCGGATCCTCAACAATTTCAACTACAGCCTTAGAGGCGTAGATCTTTGCCTCTCCGGTTTCTATATCAACTTCGGCCCTGGCGTTTCCGACATTGCCGTAGTTGCGCCTATAGGCGGATATCAACGCAGCCTCAAGGGCCTCTATGAGTTTCTCCTTGCTTACGCCGCGTTCTTTTTCTATCACATTCAGCGCCTCTATGAATTCAGCATTCATTATAATTATGTCAACTCCTTCCGGATTGTCTATTCAAACTCTATCACCGGCTTTACAGAGGAGACCTCCTTCCTTAAAAAGCTCAGCCGTTCTCCGCTTTTATGTTCGGCTATTACAAAGGAAAGCTGATCAAAACTCTCAAGCAAACCCGTAAACTCCTTTTTCCCGTTCTTTGGGGCGTAAAACTTTACCACGATTTTTTTGCCCAGGTTGCGTTCAAAGTCCCTATCGCTTTTTATCGGCCTGTCAAGCCCCAAGGAGGAAACGCTTAAGTAGTACTGCTCTGGTATTGGGTCGGCTTCGTCCAGAATCGGATCTACCGCTCTGCTTACACACTCACAGTCTTCCATTTTGATGCCGCCGGGCGAATCTATAAACAGGGTAAGCACCATGTGTCCCTGTTCCTTTTTATACTGCACCTCCACAAGCTCATATCCAAGCCCTTGAACGGTGCCATCAACCAACGCAAATACATCGTTTGTCAATTTCATAGCTATCTTTTACCCTCCGTGTGGATGGACGCGCCTAAATCAAGGAAAACCAAGGCTCCCTAATTTTCTTCATTCATAAATGAAAGGTGGGAGAACTCCCACCCTTTAAGAACCTTGAAAAAAAGGCACAA
>CAYSKA010000060.1:0-8903 GCA_964431505.1 uncultured Oscillospiraceae bacterium | reverse complement strand
AGGATCACACCTTTAAATTAATTCTATATCATTTTATCATTATGTCGATATATGTGCAATAATAGTTTAGCGCAAACAAAATATTTGAGTTTAGCGCAAACAAAATATTTGAGCCTGTCGTTTGTATATCTCAAAAATGTAAAGGCGGGGTTATAGCCCCGCCCGTCAGCCTATTTGGATAATTCTCCATGCCTTGCTTTAAGCTTATCCATAAGCTTCGTATATGACTCCAGTTTATCCCTCTCCTCTTGAACCACTTTTTCAGGTGCCTTGGACATAAAGCCCTGATTGTTCAGCTTGCCTTCAGCCCGAGCAATCTCGCCGCCGATCCGCTTAATTTCCTTATTTATACGTTCGGCTTCTTTGGATACATCTATCAGTTCATCAAGGGGCATATACGCCGTTGCAAACTTCGAAACAACGCTGACCGCGCTCCCAGGTATGCCCGTTTTATCCTGCTGTACCTTAACCTCATGGGCTGAGGCAAGCCGCATGAAGTATATTGAGGCGCGGTTGGCAATGTCCTCATTATCCTTCTGCGTTACCAGCACGATTGATGTACGCCTTGAAGCTGGCACATCCATTTCGACACGGGTATTGCGTATAGCGCGTATAAGCTCCATAATCTCCTCAGCAGCCAAAGCGTCCCCAATAAAATCGAATGCCAGATCTGCTTTTGGCCAGCTGGAAATCATTATGCTGTCATCCGATTTAGGCAGATTCTGATACAACTCCTCGGTTATAAACGGCATAAAGGGGTGAAGAAGCTTCATACTTGAACCTAGAGTATGTATTAGTACTGCAAGCACATTGCGCTTTTCATCCTGGTTTTCGCCATAAAGTCTTGGCTTCGCCATTTCAATATACCAGTCGCAGAATTCTGACCAGATAAAATCGTATATCTTTTGAGCCGCCAGATTTAAGTCAAAAGAGTCAAGGCTGGACGTAACATCGCGTATTACGGAATTCAACCTGCACAGTATCCATTTATCGGCAATATCAAGCAGTGTTACGTCGATTTCACCGATGTCCGCATCCTCGGCATTCATTATTACAAAGCGTGTGGCGTTGTAAACCTTATTGCAGAAGTTACGGGCGGCCTCAACCTTTTTTATCTGGAAGCGCATGTCGCCTCCAACGGCCGTTCCGGTTATGAGGCTGAATCTAAGCGAGTCGGCTCCATAATCACGTATTATTTCAAGCGGGTCGATTCCGTTTGCAAGCGATTTTGACATCTTGCGCCCCTGTTCGTCCCTCATGATACCATGAACGTAAACCGTATCAAATGGGCGTTCTCCCATGATATGCTTGCCAAACATGATCATTCGCGCAATCCAGAAGAAAATTATATCATAGCCTGTTACCAGGGTGTTAGTTGGATAGAAATAATCCAGCTCTGGCGTCTTGTCAGGCCATCCCAGCGTTGAAAATGGCCACAGGCCCGATGAGAACCAGGTATCCAGAACGTCTTCATCCTGATGCACGCTCCCGCCGCATTTTGGGCAGCGCTGTGGAGTTTCTTCCTGAACTATGGCTGCGTTACAGCTATCGCAATACCATGCCGGAATGCGATGTCCCCACCAAAGCTGCCTGGATATACACCAATCGCGAATGTTTTCCATCCAGTTGTAGTAAGTTTTGCTGAAACGCTCCGGAACAAATTTAATATCTCCGTTCTTAACAGCCCCAAGCGCAGGCTGGGCCAATTCCTTTACAGAAACAAACCACTGTTTTGAAACCATCGGCTCTACCGTAGCGTGGCATCTATAGCATACGCCTACATTATGGGTGTATGGCTCAATTTTTACAAGCGCGCCCGCCTGGTCAAGATCCAGCACGAATTGCTTCCGGCACTCCTTGGTTGTAAGGCCCTCGTATTTTCCGCCAAGCCTGTTTATATGCCCATCCTCGGTAAACACTAGCATACCAGGAAGGCCTGTTCGCATGCCAACCTCGAAATCGTTCGGGTCGTGGGACGGAGTAATCTTAACTGCGCCGGTTCCAAAATCCATTTCAACGTATTCGTCGGCAACAATCGGGATTTCCCTGCCTATTACAGGAACTATTACGGTCTTGCCAACAAGATGTTTGTAGCGTCCGTCGCCCGGGTTTACAGCAATGCCTGTGTCGCCCAGTATGGTTTCAGGGCGTGTAGTCGCGCATGTTATTGAATAGCTTTTGTCGGGGGCGTCGTACCTGACATGCCACAGGCTGCTAGATTGCTCTTCATATTCAACCTCGGCGTCGGACAGCGCTGTTTTACAATGCGGACACCAGTTTATTATCCTGTCTCCGCGGTAAATCAGGCCTTCATTGTACAGATCTACAAAGACCTTTGTAACTGCCTTGCTGCATCCCTCGTCCATGGTAAAGCGCTCGCGCGACCAGTCGCAGGAAGAACCAAGCTTTTTCAGCTGATTGATTATCCTTCCGCCGTATTCTTCCCTCCATTCCCAGGCCTTGACAAGAAAACCTTCCCTTCCTATATCATTTTTTGTAAGGCCTTCCTTAGCCAGTTTCTCAACTATTTTAACCTCAGTTGCAATAGAGGCGTGATCAGTGCCTGGCACCCACAGGGCTTCAAAGCCGGACATGCGCTTATAGCGTATAAGGATGTCCTGATTGGTTTCATCCAGGGCGTGGCCCATGTGGAGCTGGCCGGTAATATTGGGAGGGGGGATCACAATGCAATAGGGTGGTTTTTCATGATTGACCTCAGCATGAAAGTAGCCCTTTTGCTCCCACTGTGAATAAATACGTTCTTCCACATTGTTGTGGTCATAGCTTTTTGGCATTTCGATTGCCATATTATAACACCTCCGGTATAAAATAACGGCCCTACTCGTTCAAAGGACGAGAGGACCGACCCGTGGTACCACCTTTGTTGAACGCAATAATTGCGTCCCGCTCAAAACGCCGTAACGCTGCGCATGCGCCGAAAACTACATATCGCCTCCGGAGACTCAAAAGCGACCTTCCGCTCATACCTGCCTGACAGCCCTTTCAGCCAGTGAAGCCATCTCTCTTTTGGAGGGATTTGAGCGTACTCCTCTTTTTCATCGTCAAATTACATCAACAGAATACCGCTGCAAAACGCATATGTCAAGTAGCGATAAGAATATGATTACGCATATACCATTTATTTATGTATAATTAATGAAATTTGTGAGATGAATTTGTCGTATAAAAGGAGTATTTATGTTATAATGATAAAAATTACTGAGAAAGAAGGTGCTTTTGTTGCCGAAGCGTTCCTTTAAGGGAGGCATACACCCGCTTCACCTTGAAAAGGCCGGAAAATCACTTACAAGCAATAAGGCGATAAGGGATTTCTTCCCTGATACCGTGGCGATACCGATGGCGATGCATATGGGCGCGCCCAGCATTCCACTGGTAAACAAGGGCGACCGTGTAAAGCTTGGACAGGTGATAGGGGAACCTGTTGGATTTTTGGGCTTGCCTGTGCATTCAAGCGTTTCCGGCGAAGTCGTTGCCGTGGAACCTCGAATCCAGTTGGGAGCCAGCGCAGTGACCTGCGTGGTGATAAATAACGATTTTAATGACTCATGGTCTGATGAAATAAAGGGCTACGGCAACGTAGAGGCCGTTGATCCGGCATTGATAGTTTCCTCCATTAAGGCTGCTGGGATATGCGGATTGGGCGGCGCTACGTTTCCTACACACGTAAAGCTATCGCTTCCAGAAGGCAGGCGTTGCGATACTATTATACTAAATGGGGCCGAGTGCGAAACGCATTTGACGTCCGATCATAGGCTGATGTTGGAATCCCCGCTAAAAGTGGTAGACGGTCTGAGGTGCGCAATGCGCGCTCTTGACGTAAAGCGTGGAATAATAGCTATTGAAGACAATAAGCCTGATGCTGTAATTGCCATTCGCGAAGCTGCAAGAGGCAGGGAGGGCATAGAAATAGAGGTTTTAAAAACCAAATATCCTCAGGGAAGCGAAAAACAAATCATAAAGACAGTAACAAAAAAGGAAGTGCCGCAGCGCGGCCTTCCCATTGACGTTGGAGTAGTAGTATTAAACGTCGCAACAGCGGCGGCAATAGCTGACGCCATAATTGATGGAAGGCCGCTGATTGACAGGATTACTACGGTAACTGGACACGTTAAGCACCCTGGTAACTTGAGGCTTAGAGTTGGAACTATGCTTGAAGACGTTATTGGCGCCTGCGACGGTTACGACGGTGAACCGGCCAAGATCATTATGGGAGGGGCGATGACAGGTTTCTGCGCGCCGGATCATAGCATTTCCATAGTAAAGGGCACCGGCGGAGTGGTGGTGCTCAACACTCGGGAGGCGGAGCTCTTTGAAGAAAGCCCATGCATAAGGTGCGCCCGATGCGTAAATGCATGTCCTGTCGGACTAAACCCTTACCTGATTCGAAGCTACTGTGACGCCGGAGACCTCAATGGTGCCCAGAGAGCAAACATCATGGACTGTATCTTATGCGGATGCTGTTCATACGCATGTCCGGCAAGGCGTTATCTGACCCAGACTTTTAAAATCAATAAGGAAAGGATCACACAGGCGAATAAGAGGTGAACAATATGAAACTGTCCATATCGCTGGCCCCTCATGTAAGAGGGAACGACTCTGTGCGCTCCATAATGCTTGATGTGATCATAGCGCTGTTTCCTGCAACCGCGTTTGGAGTGTACCTGTTTGGATTAAGGGCTGCCGTTTTGATCTTTTTGTCCATTTTAAGCGCTGTTGCAGCAGAATACGTATGGCAAAGGCTTTCAAAGCGCACGGTGCGCGTGGGGGACCTTTCGGCGGTTGTTACTGGCCTTATATTTGCGCTAAATCTTCCTCCAGCAGCGCCGTGGTGGATAGCTGTGCTTGGCAGTGCGTTTGCTATAGTAATCGTTAAACAGCTGTTCGGCGGAATTGGCGGCAATTTTCTTAATCCGGCGATTACCGCCAGGGCGGTAATGCTTGCAAGCTGGCCGGTATATATGACTACGTTTACCGCGCCCACCTATTTCACGGGGGTTGAGGCGGCAACGTCGGCAACTCCGCTAGCTGGACTGGATAAATCCTATTACGATCTCTTTATGGGAAACATCCCTGGCTGCATAGGAGAGGTATGTAAAGCGGCAATAGTGATCGGCTTTATATATCTATTGCTTAGAAAGGTGATCTCCTGGCAGGTTCCCGTTGTAATGGTCGCTGCGGCTGCACTGGGGATCTGGATATTCGGGGGAAGCGGAGGGTTGTTTACAGGCGAACCATTAAAAGCGGTGCTTTCCGGAGGCCTTCTGTTTGGCGCGGTATTCATGGCCACGGATTACACTACAAGCCCAATGACCGGAAAAGGACAGATAGTATTTGCGGTGGGGTGCGGGCTTCTTGTAGCTATAATACGCTCTTTTGGCTCGTATCCGGAGGGCGTAACATACGCGATAATGCTTATGAACGTTGCAACGCCCCTAATAGATAAATTCATTGCTCCTAAGCTGTATGGGGAGGTAAGGTCAAATGCGTAAAATCGTAACGTTAGGATTAAAGCTGCTGCTCATTGCGGCTGTCGCAGGACTTGCGCTAGGGTTTACAAACGCGATAACAAAGGGGCCTATAGACGAGCAGACCATCGCCGCTGCAAACGCAGCGCGTGAAAGCGTGCTGCCTGGTGTAGACAACTTTGAGCAGATTCAAGCCAACGAAGAAGGCATCGACAACGCATATGCCGCATATAAGGGCGGCCATATCGCGGGTTATACGGCGCAGATTACCACACAAGGGTATGGCGGCGAAATAGAAATTATGGTCGGAATGGATTCATCAGGGGCAATAACCGGTATTAACGTAGGCGGAAGCAATTTTTCAGAAACTGCGGGACTAGGCGCCAAGGTGAAAAATGATGATTTTAAAGACCAATTTCGAGGGCTTATGCCCCCCGTAGTCCTTAATGAAGATATTGACGCTGTAACAGCCGCAACAATAAGCTCACGGGCAGTTACCGATGCTGTAAACAGGGCGTGCGATTTTCTAATGGGCTTATTAGAAGTGGGAGGTTTAAACTCATGAACAGAAATGTTAAAATGTCGAGCGTATTTTTCAACGGAATAATTACTGAAAATCCAACGTTTCGGTTAGTTCTGGGCATGTGTCCAACACTCGCAGTAAGCACGGCCGCTATAAATGGGATCGGCATGGGGGCTGCCGCCACGTTTGTCTTAATAGGGTCAAATGTGGTTATATCCCTTCTAAGAAACTTTATACCGGATAAGGTAAGGATCCCTGCCTTCATCGTAGTAATTTGTACGTTTGTTACCATTGTGCAGATGCTTATGCAGGCGTTCATGCATTCGCTTTATGAAAGCTTGGGAATGTTTATACCGTTGATAGTTGTAAACTGCATCATTCTGGCCAGGGCCGAAGCGTTTGCCAGTAAAAACGGGGTGCTTGCATCGGCTGTCGACGGACTTGGAATGGGGCTGGGCTTTACGCTGGCCATAACGCTGATATCGTGTATCAGGGAGCTAATTGGCAATGGAACGATCTTTGGCCTTAATGTGCTTGGAGCCGGCTATAACCCCATGCTAATAATGATAATGCCTGCGGGCGGATTTTTAACCCTGGGAATAATCCTGGGCATAATAAACGCTCTTACGGCAAGAACGGAACATAAGCGCAGGGAAAGAGAGGTATAAAAATGGGAGAAATAAGCAAATTCCTGCTTTTCATGGTCAGTTGCGTACTGACAAATAATTTTATCTTTTCACGTTTCCTTGGAATCTGTCCGTTTCTTGGGGTGTCAAGTAAAGTTGAAACGGCGTTTGGAATGGGAATCGCAGTTACGTTTGTTATGGCGCTGGCGTCGCTGTTTACCTGGGCCGTATCCTTGCTGCTTGCGGCGCTGGAGCTTACATACCTTAACACGATTTGCTTTATCCTAATAATAGCAAGTCTGGTTCAATTTGTTGAGATGTTCATGAAAAAATCAAGCCCTACGCTGTACAAAAGTCTCGGGATATATCTTCCGCTGATCACTACTAACTGCGCGGTTTTAGGCGTTACAATTTTGAATATAAACAATTCATATGGATTAGTATATTCTGTTTTTAACGGCGTTTTTAGCGCATTGGGCTTTTTGCTTGCTATAGTCCTTATGGCAGGAGTTAGGGAACGCCTTGAAAACTCCAACATACCTAAATGCTTGAAGGGGTTTCCCATATCATTGATAACGGCGGGCCTGATGAGCGTAGCGTTCTTGGGCTTTTCGGGCTTGGCATAGGCGGAGGTGCTGATAAATGGAAGTTAATGCAATTCTATTGGCGCTGGGCGTATTAGGAGCGCTGGGAATAGTATTTGGAGTGGTATTGGGCATTGCCGACAAAAAGTTTGCCGTTAAAACCGATCCTAGGGTAGAGGCGATACGTGCATGCCTTGGCGGAGCAAACTGCGGGGCCTGCGGCTATGCGGGCTGCGATGCGTTTGCCGAAGCTGTTGTTGCAGGCAATGCAAAGGCAAACGGGTGTCCTCCTGGAGGAGATAAAGCGTCTAGGGCCATAGGAGAAATAATGGGCATAAGCGTTGAAGCCGGCTCGGCCAGCGTGGGGCGCGTGCTCTGCCTGGGAACGGACGGCGTAGCAAAACAACGGTACGAATACGATGGCATTAAGAGCTGTCGGGCAGCGGCTGGACTTGCTGGAGGCCCCAAAATGTGCATGTATGCATGCTTGGGTTTGGGTGACTGCATTGAGAAATGCGTTTTTGGAGCTATTTCAATTAAGGATGGGGTGGCATATATTGACCCGAAACTTTGTAAGGGATGCGGGGCCTGCATCAAATACTGCCCACGCAAGGCAATAGCGCTTATGCCCGCTGATGAAAGCGTTGTCGTAAGCTGCCGCAATGCGGAGGTGGGCCGTGCGGCGGTACAGTCGTGTATGAAGGCATGCATCGCCTGTAAGCGTTGTGAAAAAGAGTGCAAATACGGCGCAATAAGGGTTGAGGGCGGATATGCTAGGATTGATAACGATAAATGTACTAGGTGTGGAGAATGCGCCAAGGTATGTCCGCGGGGATGTATATCAATCTATTGAGATACTAATGCAGGCGCGGACTTCTGCGCCTGATTTGTTTTAATAGAGCGTGCCGTTATCGTTAATATTTAGGAGGAGTAATAAAGCAAAAAAAGCACCGAATGGTGAATTTTTTGTAGTGGATTCAAGTTTAAATATTAATTGCTATTTACCCCGCCGTTTAGTTTGAAACGTAGAGATATGTGTCATACTATATCATGCCACTTAGTAATAGGTTGACTACTACAACCATTGCGTGGTATGCTACGGAATGCGTCGATGTGCTATAATGGATGCTATTTGATCTAAATATAACCGATTGGTCTTAAAAAGTCTGGTCGGCATTATACATACGATGCAAAAAGATGTAAAAGAGTTTAAGGTGGTTCATATGAGGTTCTACATCGCCGGAGGGAGCTCAAACGGAGAGCTTATAAAGGAGTTGTGCATATTTTTGGAACGCCGAAGTCATGAGTGCATTTATGACTGGGTAAATCGATTAAACTATCCGGAAGATATTGAACAACTGACCCAAATAGCACTAAACGAGGTAAGCATCGTGCGGGATGCGGAGTTGTTTATAGGCATACTTCCTGATGGTTACGCCTTGCATACGGAGCTGGGCGTTGCACTTGCTACTAGGTCTAATAAACGCATTATTTTATGGTCTGAAACGGGCGAGGAGTTTGATCCCAAAGGCTCGGCCTGTTCGTTTTATTATCATCCTGTAGTGGAAAGGGTTGTAGGGGATTTTTATATGCTGACGGATTACCTTATAAAATTCTGAGAAGGAGTTGTGATGGCTTACAGCCGCTCTTAATGATTGGCGGCCGGCGCGTGCTTTCACAATTT
>CAYSKA010000059.1:0-9005 GCA_964431505.1 uncultured Oscillospiraceae bacterium | reverse complement strand
GCAAGCCGTCGGGGGCGTTTACTAGATAACCAGGTACACTGCGCTATGTAGAATTAGCTATGTTATAAGAAATACTTCAGTATACTAAGACGCATAAGGTACGCTGACACCTGTATTTTACTCAAAATATCTTATTAGGTTTCATACGCGCCAAGCAGACGCATAACATGATAAGACGACATAACGCATTGGCCCCACAATTTAATTTTTATGCCTAACCCTTAGATGGCCATCCGGCGGTGCAGCCTGTCAAAAAAACTATTGTAAAGCCGCGTTTCACCGCACATGACCGTAGGCTGGAGCGCGCAGCCAAAATCCGCAGTCTTTTTAACGACACGAGCGGCCGAAATCGCATCTTGAGCACGGTCTGAGCGGGAACGAGGCATGCAGGGAGTCATGGGGAAAGTAAGTGGGCTAAGGCGGTCCTTTTGAGGCCCTGAAAAGCACATACGCCTGACTATGGCCTGTAATAGCCGAATTCCTTTGTAATCACGTCCCCTCTATTATAGGGCGTTTTCGTAGGTTTATGGACATAAAGGCCCCCTAATCCCCACTTGGATACGAACAGCCCAGACGCTTTATTGTATACCACTGCGGAATGCGGACGGTTGTTGCTGGAAATATAATAATCAACCTTATCCCCGTTTTTTACGGACGCTGGGATCGTATTCGAGGCCTTGACAGAGGTTATCCAGTTCTTTCGAAACTTCGCGGGATTGTCAATCCAGTATCTGTTGCTTGAACTATTGCTGTACCAGGCATAGGAGTGGCAATTATATTTGACCGTTGGTTCTCTTAAAACTGTTACTTGGAATTCGCTTTTCGCGGTATTATTAATTTTTGTCTTATCTTTACTTGAAAGCTCGCCGGAGACCCATTCATATGCCAACGGTGCCATTGGATAGAGTAACTATCCTGGTTTTTACGGTTATTCCAAAATTATTGTAGACGAAATTCTTCATTTGGGAATTGGTCATTACGGGGTTCGCGCTGCAGGCCATTAAAAGCGCTGTAAGGAATATAACCGATAAAGCCAGGCAGAGCAGGCGAATACCACTATATCTTGACTGCCTCATTACAGCTCACCCCCCAAATACTCGGCTTTAAAATATGAGACTATATCTCCCAATGTGGCGTCGCTTACGTCGTCAAGATTGAGCCTTCCAGTCTCGATATATGTCTTTACCGCTGCTGAACCATCTATAATTTGCGCAAAGCCACTGTCATGCCTATATAAGCAGTTCAGTCCCAAAAAGAGGGTCGTTGAGATGGTATAGGTATCCGGGGGACCTTCAGCTATTTGCACGACTTTATTATAACACTCAACCGCCAGCTCGCGGCTTTCCTGAGCCGTAAGCGTATCCAAAACGCTATCCTGCGCAAGGACCATTTCCAAGTACTGAAAGCGGATCGTGCTTGAACGGTCGTTGGTAAGCAACCTGTCAAAATCAATGGATTTATACAGGTCTATCAGACGGCTGCCGCTGTCCGCCCGTAAAGACAGCTCCTGCAGGCCATTGTAAGAGGACGCCACATTTTCAAACCCCTCTCTGATGGTGTTAAAAAAGTACATATCGCTAAAAAAATTGTAATTCATACAGGTAAGGATAAGATCGTCAGTAGAAAGGGATTTAACGGATTCTTGTGGGATTTGGGATACCTCAGACATTTCTTCAATATCAAGACTTTCCCATATTTCAGGCGTATCATAGGGGTTTATCTTTGAAACGTATTGTTTTCCAGAGTTCTTTGTGTTTAAAAATCCATCCGGAATTGGAAACCAAAAGTCCATCTCTTCAAGCTCGCTCAGGTAAACATCGGGATCGCCGATATCCTCCGCCGCTTCATCCACACGCTCAGCATACGTTACAAACGCCTTCCTGATCTCCGCGCCAAGGGCGGAATTCCGGTTTGCCGCCAATACCCCTGCAAAGACCGACAGGGCGATTATCGCGCACAGCAACGTAATAATACTCCTTGATCTGAGAGTTTTCATACAAGCCCCCTTTATGTATTCAATTTTGATATGTATTCGCGAATAAATACATATCAAAAATATATCATGAAAACGTTTTTATGTCAAGGCGTTTTATGCCATTTGAAGCATATCAGTCCCTTATCAACCTCCATTATTCATCATATACCGCCATGTCCCATGCGCACTATTGGATGAACATAGCGTCCCCTATGCTTACGGGACGCAGGATTTTCACCTACTTCAAGAGCGTTTCCCATTCTCTTCTCCCATACAACACACGGACAATGCCGACCATCTTTGCCGCCTTATTCACGGTGTAGAACACCAGGTAATTATCTACCGGCAGCAGCCGGATGCCCTTCGACGCCAGGTATTTGTCAGACACAACGCCATGACGCTCCGGCATTGTTCGCAGAGACATCATGGCGTCTTTAATTCTTCCGATCTGGTTCAGAGCTGTGACAGGCTCTTGCAGGTTGACGGCGATGTAGTCCGCGATCTCTTCGAGGTCTGCGTCAGCAGCTTCGGAAATCATCACTTTGCACTCACTCATTTTTCAACCTGCTTTCGATACGGTCGAAGACATCGCTGGCCGGCTTGACTTTTCCTTTCTCGATGTCGTCCAAACCTTTTTCGAGCATAGCATATAACTCAAACTTTCCGACGAGCCTTTCATAGGTTTCAATGCTCATAACGGCAAGGTCGCCGGCTCCATTTCTCGTGATATAAACCGGCTCATTGTATCTATGGCAAAACTCCGAAATCTCATTGTAGCTGTTTCTCAGGTCGGAACTCGGTCTAATGGCTGGCATACTGTTCACCTCCACCTTTATTATATCCATATTCTATCGAAATACCGATACGATGTCAAGAGGGATGGGGCCCAAAAATGGGCCTATAACGCTTTATTGCCTCATGATGAAGTGAGGTATTCATTCTGGCAAAACGCCGCAGTTTGATGGTCTTAAATCGGTTAGACGGCGTATTGCGCTCTGATGTTGGAGTGCAAAGCAAAAGCCTCCGCATCGGGAGGCTTCGCTATTCGCTTGCCATCAAGAGCGACCGTTCCGGAAGCGTCGGGTCCATCGCTATCATAGAAAGGAGCCGGCAAGTAGGACCGCTTGGCACCCTTCTTCCGCTTTCCCACGCCTCAACCGCTTTTGCGGAAACGCCGAGGAACTCGGCAAGCGTCCTTTGCGTAAGATTGGCCGTTCTTCGGATTTCCTTCACTTCTTCGCCTGAGAACTCCTTAACCGGCTCAATTCTCATTATGCATACTTGCCCAGATTGTTCCAGTCAATATCCTGTTCCGGAACGAACCCGCTTTCTTCTGCGGATTTGATCTGAGCACTCTCTTCCTCCGTAACTTTGGTAAAATCAGGGTCCCAAGCGAGAACCAGCTTTTTTACAAACTCATGAGCAAACGCCTGATCGCTCTCTGGGAGCATATCAACCAGCCTTGCAATATCCATAGCGAGAGTAGACATCATCATTCCTCCTTACTTGTAGATGTGGCCACGGTTCCCAATGTCGATGATGAGCAGCACCTCAACTCGGTTGTCCGTATCGACTCTGTATATTACCCTCCAGGAGCCAACGCGAAGACGCTTCCTGCCATCAGTGTAGCCCTGCATGGGCTTGATGTCGCCCTCCGGAGGCGTATGGGTCAGTCCTTCAACAGCATCCCTTATTCTGTCTATTGATCTCCTGTCCAGTTTTCCTAAGAACTTCAACGAGTTCTTCGAGTATTGAACTATCATATTCCACCCGCCTTTTCAGCGTTCATACTTAGTATCTCGTATTTCTCTATCATCATTCTACCCTACTGAGTAGGGTTTGTCAAAGGGTTTCGCTTTAGCAGTATGTTTAAACATCACACTTCAAAAACACTTTCGATTTTCTGCCGCTTGGCGGCGAACTGCTCTTGAAGCAGATAAAAGGCGTTCTCCATCTTGTCGAGGCGGTTTCGGTCCACCTCATGCCAGGGCTCTTGCAGTAGGCAGATTCCGAACATCTCGATGAGAACCTCAATCTGTCCGAGCTCCATAATTGCCGATTGTTCTTCAAATGATAGCCTGTTCACTTCGACTTCCTCCTATGCTTTGTGAATTGACAGGAGCCGCCCGAAGTGGTACAATATTTTTGCTTTGATGAGTACCCTTCGGGTTGCTCTGCATGGATACCCTTTGTTCGCGGCAAAGGGCGTCCTTTTTTATACCCGTTTTCTCAACCCATTCACCTCCTTGCTTCCCAATTATAAGAGCTTTTTCAGAGATTACAAGCAATCTTGCGCAATTTATAATAATGCTATCATCAATGCCGCTAAATTACGAGATTGCAAGTAAAAACCATATATTTCTTGAAAAGCAACTGCCACTATGATAATATATGTTTGCCTTTCTGGCTCATGATTTTTGCGTGAATGCTCTCTGACGTGTTTCCGGCCCGTTGGAGGGCTTTCACTTTTTGTGAATATAAAAAAGCAAGAAGCGATAAAACTTCTTGCCTTTTTCCTTTGTGTGCGTTCCTGTTGCTGGGTTGTTCTTTCCTTCTGGCGGTTGGACTGTTCTGATAATACTCTGCTCTTTTTTACGGTGTAACATTTCCCGTTGCCTATGTCTCGGTCTGCTTCGGGTTTGCTTCCAGGAAAAGCCCGTCAATGCCAAAGATGGGAATTAGAAGGGCCTCCAGGGTTTTCAGGTTTTGCCGCTGCACAGTGCGCGGGGTGATGTAAAAACGCCTCATCAGCTCGCGGGGTGTGGGCCGCCTGTTGCCCTCCAGGTAGTAGGCCCTGAATACTTCGGCGCAATCCTGGGGGACGCTTGCCCGTTCCAGGGCCGCCGATATGAGGCGGTGGGCCGCCGCGCTCTGCCTTGCCTTTCCCGCTATGCTGCGGATAAAGGCGATGTAACCGGCTTTTCCCTCCTGGCCTCTCTGCTCCAGCTCGCAAAGGAAAACCAGGGCGGCGGCCCTGGTTTCCTCTTTGCGTCCGTTCGGTTCGTCCATGTCCTGGCCTCCTATCGCACAAGGGCCGCCGCCTCGGTCTGGCTTAGCCCTGTATCTCTCCAGCGGTTATAATGTGCCGCGCTGTGGTAGGTGTGGAAGTCCTCGAACGCCTCCAGGCATTCCCGCAAATCAAGCCTGTATTTCCCTGTTTCCAGGCGAAATAGCGCATAATCTTTTATCTGCCCTGCCGCCGCCGCGCTGATATGGAGATGTGCCGCCGCTTCCTTCAGGGTACGCCCCTCCAGGTAATATGCCCTCAATATGGCCGCCTGCTTCTCTGTGAGAGTGTCAAGGGCCGCATTTATCACGCCTCGGCAATAGGTGAGAAAATCGGCATATTCCACGCCCATAAAGGCAAGGGCCGCGCCCCCGTCCTCTATCTCGGCTGTAACCTCGTCCCCGTCAATCTCTCGCGGCTCGTCGGTGCTGCCGCTGTATTGCAGCGCGTCGCGCTTGCTCGTCATCATGCCGTTTTCGTCTGCAAAGTGCTTTTTCAGCGTCCAGGCAAGTACGGTTAAAAATCTGGTTCCCTTCTCTGGCCGGTATAGCTCTATCGCGTCCAGTACGGCGAAAAAGCCGGCCTGCGTCAAGTCCTCGGCGGTGGTTATGCATCCTGGGTGTTCGGCGTACTTCCTGGCACGCCACTTGATAAACCGACAAACGCCCTCCCACAAGGCAAGTACGGCCCCGCGCTCGCCCTCTTTTGCTTTTCTGGCCCATTCCTCATTTGTGGGGCTATCGGTCATTCCCTGGCAAGCGGTCATTACACGCGCCGGACATTCTTTCCATCATCTCGCGCCGCGCCTGTTCCGCGCCGCGCTGCGGTTTTTCCGGCCCCGCGTTCTGCCCTTGCTCGTCGTAAATGTCCCGCAAGCAGGCGGCAATTAAATCCTTGTCGGCTTCCTCCCCGTCAATCATTTTCTTTGTGGCTTTGCTCGCTGCGGTGTTCATCATGTCCGCAACGGCCCTTTGCCCTTAGGTACGGTAAGGTACGGTTAGGTTAGGCCGGACTGTGAGCGGACTGTGAACCGGACTGTGAGCGGACTGTGATAGGATGGGCGCAAGCTGTAACGGCTCAACCTGCGCCCTCCTGTTTTGATTAGCTTCCCTGGCGTTCGCGCTCCCGCTGCTCCCTCATGTACGCGGCGTGTTTTGTGCGTCTATTCTTCTCCTCAATCCAAATGCCTTGCCACTCGGCCCAATCGTGAACAATATAGCTGTCCGGCTCTTTCATCAGCCGCCGCAATTTTACGCTATAAAGCAAGTCTTCGTGTATTTGTATTCATGCCATATATGACTATCCTCTCTGTTTAGCAATTTCTACTTTTATCATACATTACGAGTTCTTAAGACGCAAGATGAAAAAAACTATTAAATACGCAAGGTTTCTTGTCATTTCCGTAATCATTTTATATAATCAAAAAAAGGTAGGTTATAAAAAACGCCCTGCCATTCTTGGCTGGGCGTTCCTACATATACGTTCTTTTTATGGTGATGGTGATGGTGATGGTGATGGTGATGGTGATGGTGATGGTGATGGTGATGGTTACACCGGATTATCCTATGGACTGTCCGGTGGATTATCCTATGGACGCAGGGGGGATTGCATGTGGCAAAACGAGTATCCGACATCTTGAATGGGCAAAGAGCAGCCTTATATATCCGCGTTTCTACTCACTGGCAAATAGACAAGGATAGCTTACCGGTGCAGCGCGAGGAGCTCATCAATTATTGCAAATATGCGCTTGGCATTACATCTTATGAAGTGTTCGAGGATGCAGGCTATTCAGGGAAGAACACCGACCGGCCCGACTATCTGCGAATGATGGCTCGTATCCGGAGCTGCGAGTTTACGTACCTTCTCGTTTGGAAGCTGGACCGTATCAGCCGGAACCTGTTGGACTTCGCGGCGATGTATGAGGAGCTCAAGCAGCTTGGCATTACCTTCGTGTCCAAAAACGAACAATTCGACACTTCAACAGCGATGGGAGAGGCCATGCTCAAAATCATCCTGGTCTTTGCAGAACTGGAGCGTAAAGTAACCTCTGAGCGCGTGACAGCTATCATGTACTCCAGAGCCGCCAACGGACAGTGGAACGGAGGCAAGGTACCATTTGGCTACGACTGCGACAAAACGACCAAAGAGTTTACCATCAACGGGCGCGAGGCCGCTGTCGTCCGGATGATCTACGATATGTACGAGGCCACTCACTCTCTTGTCACCGTTGCGAGGACGCTCAACGAAAAGAGCATTACAACGCGCAAGGGGAAAACGTGGAGCCCGACGACAGTAAACATTATCCTGAAAAATCCATTTTACATTGGAACCTATCGTTACAATTATCGAAATGAAGGCGGCGGCCCCAGGAACTGGACCATTAAGGATGAAAGCGAATGGATGCTAACAGAAGACCATCATCCGGCGATCATCGACGTTGACCGCTGGAAGGACATCAGCATGACTCTCTACAAAAACCGGCGCAGCAACAAAGAAGGCGGCTCGACCTACTTTCGCAAGAATACGCATATTTTCGCTGGTCTGCTCAAATGCGCGAGCTGCGGCAGCCACTTCCAGGCGACCATCGACCGGAAGAGGGCTGACGGATGGCGTCCTTCCATCTATCTCTGCTCTCGCCATCGCCGGTATGGGGACTGCGAGAACAAATACGTCTCTGATGTGACGCTCGGACCATTCGTGCTCAACTATATCGCCAACATCATGAAGGCGCAGCGCAGCTTCGGAAAAACCACCTCCATCGAAACGCTGGAGAAAAAGCTGCTGCGCGGTCCTCTCTTTGAGGATGTGGCACACATTGAGGGAGTCGGCCTGCAAGAGCTTTATGACATGCTACGGCGCGGCGCGGTCCCAACCGTCGAATATGCGTCAAAGGCCGTCGAGAGCATAAGCACAACCTCGGAGGACCAGGAGCGCGATTTACTCGCCACCGAGCGTCGCCGGAACGAACGGGCTCTTGCCCGTCTGAAAAGCCTCTTTCTGTACGATGACGAGGCCCTTTCCGAAAAGGACTACATCATTGAGCAGAAACGCCTCAACGACTCCATCCGGAAAATAGACGACCGTTTGGAGGAGATCGAGCAGAACAGCTCGCAGCACTTCGGCATATCGGATGACGATTTCATCACAAAGGCGTCCTATTTCATCATGACGCAAAAGCTGGCCGAAAAACGCGAAGTGAATTATGAGAGCCTGGTCCGAAAAATCGACCCCAAAATAACCAAGGATTTCGTCAATTCCATCTGTCAAAACTTTTGTATTTCGGACGGTCGAGTTGGGGCAATCCGGTTCAAAAATGGCATGGAACACCGATTTTTGTATCGGGACGCAGAGTAGGGCAAAGCCCAGGAAACCTTATGTTCCCTGGGCTTTTTCATCTTCATCCTTACGGTCCGGCATCCTGCCTGTTATGAACATAGCGTCGCCAAAGCTGAAAAACCGGTATTTCCGCGTTACGGCTTCGTCATACGCCCTTAGCATCTCGTCGCGTCCGGCAAAGGCGCTGATAAGCATCATAAGCGTTGACTCTGGAAGGTGGAAATTCGTAAGCAGAGCGTCTACAAGCCTGAACCTATAGCCAGGGGTTATGAAAATATCCGTATCGCCCGATCCCGGATGCGCGGCGCCGGTTTCATCAGCTATGCTTTCAAGCGTTCTGCATGATGTAGTTCCAACCGCAATGATGCGGCCGCCACGGCTGCGCACTTCATTTATAACATCCGCGGCCTCTTGGCTTACCTCATAGTGTTCTGAGTGCATATGGTGTTCCTCAACGTTTTCCGCGGATACGGGCCTGAAGGTTCCAAGGCCAACATGCAGCAATATGTCCACAATATGGACGCCCTTATAGCGGAGCTGGTCGATGAGTTCCTGGGTAAAGTGAAGTCCAGCGGTCGGAGCGGCTACAGAGCCGTTTTCACGGGCGTAAATGGTTTGATACCTCTCCTTTTCATCTAGCCGCTGGGTAATATAGGGGGGAAGGGGGATCTCTCCGGCCCTGTCGAG
>CAYSKA010000058.1:0-9075 GCA_964431505.1 uncultured Oscillospiraceae bacterium | reverse complement strand
GGTTAAATGTCCATGTCCGTCCGCTGTCGTCGCATGTCCAGTTTTCAGCCAGCGCAGGGGTAAGTCTGCCCGACTCGTCAAGGCGGACCAGCCCCTCAAACACCAAAGAAAACATAAGGAGCATCTCTTCCGTTGATACCAAAAGCGGGTTTTGCACATCAGCGTTCATAGGCATAGGCAGCGACAATACGCCACCGCTTTTCGGCATGGGTTCCGGCGTAGGCGTTGGCAGTGACAGCGGCGTATCCTGAGGAACGTTGTCCGGACTTTGCCGTACGCAAGCTGACGAAACCAATATCATAAAAACACAAAGGATTATCAAGGCCGCCCGTTTTATAATCTGCATATGTCCTCCTTACTGTCCAAAACGGGATGAATCATTACACCCCCTGCAGCGTTGTTGAATATCATTATGCCACAGCATGTCAACCAACACTGCTAAATCGTTGATACTGCCAGAGTTTTTCAGCTCGCGCGTGGCACAGCGCAGCCGCTCCGAATCGTCGGCTTGGCTTTCTATTCGCGCCTTTGCCTGCTCAGCGGTAAGGCCGTCGCGCAACATCAGCCTGTTGATACGCGTATCTTTAGGCGCGGTAACTACCCAAACCCAGTCCATATGGCTGTGCATTCCGGTTTCAATCAACAAGGGCGCATCCATGACCGCCACGCAGTCAGCGTTGCGCTTTAGAGCACCGTTAGCGGCTTCCCACATGCGCTCTATTATTTCTGGATGAGTTATAGAGTTTAAAAGTCGGCGTTTAGATGGATCCGAGAATATAAAATCAGCAAGCGCGCTACGGTTGAGCGTACCGTCATCATTCAGGATCCCGTTTCCAAAGCTTTCACGCAGCCTGCTCAAATACTGGCCTCCAGGCGCCGCCAGCTCACGCGACACGGCGTCCGCGTCCACTACAAACGCGCCAAGCGTTTTAAGCCTGTTTGAGACGGCTGATTTTCCGGAGGCTATCCCGCCCGTAAGTCCTAGAAGTGGCATATTTGCGCTTCTCCATACTATTTATTTAATCATTTTGTGTCATACCAACTTCGCCCGGTATGTACATCAGCGGTTAGAGGTACGCGCAGTTTCATGACATTCTGCATACAGCCCTCAAGTATCTGCTTAACCTGGTTGACTTCATCCCCAGGACAGTCGATAATCAGTTCATCGTGTATCTGAAGCACGAGTTTGGCCTTTAGTCCGTCGGCAGTCAACCTCCGATGGATCCTCACCATAGCGAGCTTTATAAGGTCTGCGGCGGAGCCCTGAATCGGCATATTCATAGCCACCCTTTCGCCGAAAGAGCGGGTATTGAAGTTTGAGGAGCTAATTTCCGGCAGTTCCCTGCGCCTGCCCATTATAGTAACCGCATACTTGTTCTTCTTTCCGTTTTCCACGCATTCCTTCATATAGCTGCTTACGCCTTCATAGCGCTTCATATACATTGATATATACTCCGATGCAACTCTTCTGGTTATCCCCAGATTCCTGGCAAGGCCATAATCGCTGATTCCGTAGACTATTCCAAAATTAACGGCCTTGGCTGCGTTGCGCTGCTGAGGGGTAACCTCGTAAAAGGGGGTGCTGAAAACCTCGGACGCGGTTGTGCGGTGGATATCGTCTTCATCTATAAACGCTTCGATCATACGCTCATCGCCGCTCATATGCGCCAGAAGCCTAAGCTCAATCTGAGAATAATCCGCCCCTACGAGCAGGTTGCCAGGGCTTGCGACGAACGCCTTGCGTATCTCCCTGCCAGCCTGGGTTCTAACCGGTATGTTCTGAAGGTTTGGCTCTGTGCTTGAGATCCTGCCGGTGGCCGTAACGTTTTGATTAAAGCTTGTATGCACCCGGCCGTGTTCATCCACGAGAGCCTTCAAACCATCCAAAAAAGTGCTTTTGAGTTTGGTTAAGAAACGGTACTCAGTGATAAGCGGAATGATGGGATGCATATCGTGAAGCGCCTCAAGCGTTTCCGAATCAGTGGAATAACCGGTCTTAGTCTTTCTATAAGGCGGAAGCCCAAGCTTCTCAAACAATATACTTCCTAGCTGTTTTGTGGAAAGTATTGAGAACTGTTCGCCGGCAAGCTCATATATCTCGTCCGAAAGCTCCCTTATGCGAATGGACATGCTATCGCTTAAAGCGGCAAGGATACCGGTATCGATGCTGAATCCGGTTTTCTCCATATCAAACAGCACCGATATCAGGGGCAGTTCAACGGTTTCATATAATTCCATGAGCTGGAGCTTCTCCATGTCAAGCATCATCTCCGAAAATAGGATGAACAGGCCCGCCGCTCCAGCGGCCGTCCCTTCTTCAGTGCCAAACCTACCTTTATACAGGTCCTGAAGCGATGAGGCGGGGCGCGTAGCGTGAATTAGGTAGTCCGCTATCATGGCGTCAAACTTAATACCATTTAACTTTATTTCATAACGTGATAACGTGTGCATTATTTTTTTAGCGTCAAATGTAAGCTTCAGAATCATCGGGTTTTCCAGTACTGGCTTAAGCGTCCTTAAGACGTCGCCGGCATCAAGGCCACGCTCAATAAGTGAAGCGTTTGTAGATATAAAGTACTGCCTGTCGGCTGAATCCGAGATGGATACGAAGCTATCGGAAATGACGATTGCCAGCATGCCGGATTTGGATATGGAGGTTAAGGCCAGCTCCAATTCGCCCATATCCTTAACGGCTATTTCTTCAGCTGTTTTTACATACGTCGGACTCTCTGCCGGCGTGTCCGCCTTAGGAATGCGCGCGATAAGGCTCTTTAATTCCAGCTCGGTCATGAGAGGAATTGCGTTTTGGAGTTGTAAAGCGTCAAATGCGCAGTCGGCTATGTTCATATTTATCGGCGCATCGGTATGGATAACCGCCAGCCCATATGAAATGCGGGCAATATCGGCATTGTCCATCAGCTTTTGCCTTAAAGCTCCCTTTTCGTCGTCAGCATGATTGAGCGCTTCTTCCAAACCGCCGTATTTTTTTATGAGCTTAACCGCCGTCTTTTCACCAACTCCTGGTATCCCAGGAATATTATCGGATGCATCCCCCATAAGCCCCTTTAAATCAACTATTTGCGCAGGGGTCACGCCGTATTGCTCATAAAGGGTCTCAGCGTCGAATTCGATGGTTTCGCTTATACCCTTTTTGGTCATAAGAACATGAGTACTATCGCTTATAAGCTGAAGCGCGTCTCTGTCGCCCGTGACTAAAAGCGCGTCGATACCCTCGCTGTTGGCAATTTTTGCAAATGTGCCAAGGAGATCGTCAGCTTCATATCCAGGGCATTCGCAAACTGCAATGCCCATATCCGTTAAAACCCTTTTTATAATCGGCATCTGCTCCCTCAGCTCGTCAGGCATGGGCTTTCTATTTGATTTATATTCTGCATAACTCTCGTGCCTTATCGTGGGACCGTGCATGTCAAAGGCAACAAGCATATACTCAGGGTTTCCAGCAGCCAGCTTTAAAAGCATGCTGAGAAATCCGTATATGGCGCCGGTTGGCGTTCCGCTGCGCGACGTCATGGCGGGCAATGCATAAAACGCCCTGTACATCAGGCTGTATCCATCTATAACTATTAGTTTTGGCATAGCGCCTCCTTTAAGCTGCAAAAGCTCAATATAATTCTTTACTTATATAACCGTTTTCATCTATCATACCATAAACCATTGGAGGAGATTTATGGGGCTCCGGTTCAATTTTAAATGAATCCCTCAATAGCTCTACAGCATCCTTCAGGCGCGAATCGCCGTTTACATACATTGTAAGCAATGACTCGCCCTGGTCAATGCGTTCACCCAAGCGCTTGTTAAGCACCAGCCCAACGCTTGGGTCAATCAAATCCTCCTTTGTTTCCCTGCCGGCTCCCATCAGGGAGGAGGCGACGCCAATCATATGCGCGTTTATTTGGTTCACAAAGCCGCTTTTATCGGATGCAAGTTCCAGCTTCAGCCGGGTTTTACATAGCATATCCGGTTCGTCCAGATATGATGTGTCTCCTCCAAGCAGGGCGACCATATCCTTAAGCTTTGAAAACGCCGCGCCGCTTTCCAGCGCTTTTACAAGCATTGACTCTGCCTCGCCGGCTGTCTTGGCAACGCTTCCAAGAATGAGCATCTTTGATGCGAGAAGCATGCACACCTGTGCAAGCGGGTCGCTTAGGCCTATCCTTCCAGTAAGCACTTCGACGGCTTCTTTCACCTCAAGGCCGTTGCCGACCGCCCGGCCTAACGGCTGGTTCATATCGGTGATAACTGCTACGGTCCTGCGCCCAAGGCGGGTTCCTATATCTACCATGGCATTGGCAAGCTCCTTTGCATCCTCAACCGTTTTCATAAACGCTCCGTTTCCCACCTTTACATCCAGCACTATGGCGTCCGCGCCCGAAGCTATCTTTTTGCTCATTATGCTTGAAGCTATAAGCGGAACGCTCTCTACAGTTCCAGTAACGTCCCTAAGCGCGTACATAATCCTGTCAGCGGGTACAAGGCCTTCGGTCTGCCCTGCTATGCAAAGGCCGATCTTTTCCACCATATCGCATATTTCGCGCGTCGAGCGCTCAAGGTTTACTCCAGGTATGGCTTCGAGTTTATCCAGCGTTCCGCCGGTGTGGCCAAGGCCGCGCCCCGACATCTTTGCCACAACTCCGCCGCATGCCGCAACCAGGGGCGCAACTACAAGCGTGGTTGTATCTCCTACGCCTCCGGTTGAATGCTTGTCCACCTTTACTCCAGATACACTGGAGAGGTCTGCAACTACGCCGGAATGGGCCATTGCCATTGTCAGCGCCGCTGTTTCGCCCACCGTCATGCCATTGAGGCACACGGCCATCATCCATGCCGAAAGCTGGTAGTCTTTGATATTGCCACGGACGCATCCATCAACGATATACCGTATTTCATCAACAGAATGCTCCTTTGAAAACCGCTTTTTTAAAATAAGATCAACCATCCGCATAAAAAGTCCTCCAGACAAAGCGATAAAATAAAATCTGTCGTGATGGGCGTCTCAGGCCCTTTGGATAATGATTTTTCAGTCTCCCTCTTACGGCCTTGCCAAAACCCAAAATATAATACGATCCCCCGCACTCAACCGCAACAGCGCAATAACCGCCCATGGCCGGATCAACCTGGATTTCCTCGCCTCTAAGAAACGCCGACAGCGTTTCACTGCTTGGATCAGATGAAATAATTCTTTTTGGCTTTTCGATTCCTGCAGCCATAAATAGTGAATGAGACGGTTCAAAACGGTCTTTCACAACCCTTCCAGCATTAATTCCTATTGAAACATATCGTATTTTCCCTAATATCCCGCACAGACCATTGGAGAGCATGGCTACACGGTTATCTCCAACAGGACATGCTTCAAGGGATGGGCTGGATTCAAACGTATCCTCGTAGAACCCGTTGAATATGGAGAGCTCAGGCTTGGCCAGACGGTGGGCTTTTCCGCCCGCGCAGCCGCCGGTTTTACTTACAGACGCATCGGGTGTGGATCCGCATTTTTCCAATACCGCGGTAAAATGGCCCTCCCCGCGAAAGGTATGGGGGTACAGCCTTTCGGACGATACAATGGAAAACTCCCTGTTGCGTGCCAAAAACGAATCAATCACATCCTCGTTTTCCTCTAATGAAAAAGTACACGTTGAATAGACAAGTCTTCCACCGTACCTGAGGGCCTCGGCAGAATGGTCAAGTATGTGGGCCTGCCTTTTAGCGCAGGAGTTAACATGCGATACTGACCACTGGACTATTGCCGATGCATCCTTTCGAAACATCCCCTCGCCCGAGCATGGCGCGTCGACCAGGACTACGTCAAAATATTGCTTAAATGTATTTGATATGGTTTCAGGCGCACAGCACGTAACCGCCGAATTGGCGGCGCCGAGCCGCTCAAGATTTCTTACAAGCGTATTTACGCGTGATGGGATCATTTCATTTGCCAATAAAAGGCCTTCTCCACAAAGCCTCTGGGCCGCGCCGCCCGCCTTGCCTCCAGGCGAAGCGCACATATCCAGCACCTTCATACCAGGTTTTATCCCTGATTTGGAGACAGGAAGCATCGCGGAAGGCTCCTGCATATAATACAGTCCGGCCAGGCCATAGGGGTGGCGTCCGGTTCCGTGAACGCTTTCTTCCATATAGAATCCCTCTTCAATCAGGCCTGTGGGTTTAATGTTAAAAGGGGAGCAGGGTAAGAACTGGTCCGGACTGATACGCAGCGTATTCACCCTCATGCCCCGTACAGGCGGCTTGCTGTAGGAATTGATAAAGTCCTCAAAGCCGTCCCCAAGCATGGCCTTCATTCGTATTATAAACTCTAAAGGAAACGGGGGCATATTTGTTTGGGATTTCTTTTGCATATTAACCTCCATAAGCATTATACACCATAAGCCGGTCAAATGGTTAATCTTGTCTCAATGAAGGATCCAAAACGCTGCTATTCTAAATTGGCGAGCTGCCAGGAATGACCGCATGCATTGTCATGCGTTAAGTCCGTTTTGTTATGCGTGAGTTTTACAGTAGCATAGGTATTAAAGTTAATTATCTTGTTCATTACTTACGGCTTAGGAGAACAAAAGGATACATGCTTAAACCGGTATTCGATTTTATCAATCCATTTTTTTGGATATGCGAATGTCTAAATGCAAAAATGGCACGGAAACCATTCCGTGCCTGCATTTAAAATTATAATCAGTCTTCGAGCTGTTTGCCCATAAAATAGGAGGCGGTTTCACAGACCTTTAGTTCAGAGCGGTTCATTACGCAGCCGTCCTCATGGCTCAGCAGCATTACTGCGCCTATTGCATCGCCCGATGCAAGTATCGGTACTATCACCTGGGCCGTATAGGAAGCGCTATCCGATTCGTCGGACGTAATGCTTACTATGCTGCCCGTGTCAGCGTTTATGGTAGCCTTTTCCCTGTTCTTCATGATCGACTCGACTTCGGAGCTGATTCCTTTATCCATCAGATCCTTCTTTCCGGTTCCGGAGGCCGCTATAATGTTGTCCTTGTCGCATATGACAGCGACATGGCCAAGCGCCTGATGCAGAGCCTCGACATACTCTTTGGCAAAGTCGCCGAGTTCTCCTATTGGAGAGTACTTTTTAAGTATTACTTCCCCTTCGCGGTCGGTGAATATTTCCAGGGGATCGCCTTCACGTATCCTAAGCGTGCGGCGTATCTCCTTGGGAATGACCACCCTCCCCAGCTCATCTATTCTGCGAACTATACCTGTTGCCTTCAAAATGACTTCCTCCTGTGCTGCAAGGTTTATTCACAGATAGTATTTGTTGGAATGTTTGTTTTATGCGCGTTTAAATTACGAGCTTATGGAAACCGTGAAATATTTTTCCAGATACAAATTTTTATTCTTAATATAACCTGATTAAACTTTGCCGATTACCCTGGCGAAAATTCGACAAAATTCCGGCAAATGTGCTATTGAAACAAAAACATTGAAATGGTAAAGTATGTATATAATTGGTATGTATAGTGATTAGTGTATTGAATCTTTGCGAAATTTATCCTTCAATTGTACTAAATAAATGTTTTCAGTAGCGCGCATGGGGCGTAATCAATAATTAAACAACAAGAGGAGGCAAAGAAAATGAAACGAATACTGGCGGTTGCGATAGCCGCTGTCATGATGCTTGCCGCCATTGCGGCGCCGGCGGGAGCGCTTGCCCGCGCACATGAAGAGGAAGTTGAGCCATATGCATGTTTCCATCAGTGGCAGCCAGCAGGGTATAGTTATCACCCCATTTATATTGGAGGCGATTATGGATGCAAGTACAGCAGGTACAATCTTAGAACATGTAAAAACTGCGATGCAAGAATGGAGATTTATGTTGATGTTGTAATCGGAAATCATGATAACGAATACGCGCGGGACGGCGGACATAACGCCGGCACCAGAACGCATACGTTCTATCAAATCTGTGAGAATTGCAAATATAGAACGAATTACACCGTGCCCTGCGCCGGCCCGCCCTGCACGGTGCCTTCATCGATACAATACGAGCTATATTGATTTATAAATCAGGCAATAGATAATGAACTCGCGCCCCATGCGCGTTCAATGAAGTAAATGATAACGGGAGGTAATGTCAAGTGAAAAACAGCATAAAGCAGCTGCTGAGAAGGCCGGTGTTTTTGATATCGTTTGTGCTGCTTCTCACGCTTAGCTGCACGTTTTTGTGCTTAAGCGCGGGACTGTGGGCGAGTGCGCGGCAGAGCATGAGGGAGGCTGAAGGGGCGTTTACCACCATTGCCGTGCTTAACGATGCCGAGTTCAGGCCAATGCGAAGCAACGACCAAGCGCCGAAATACGCGCCGGAGCTGCTTGAACGCGTAAAGGAAAGCGGCGCCGCAAGCCAATATACGCTTATGGCGGACGCAAGGCAGAGCCTGACGAGCTATTCAGGGGATCTATACGGCGTTATTATATCCGATCGGAAGAATACAGGGAGTATTTCCCACTCATTTACCGCGCCATATGCGCCCTCCGTACTGGTGGCGGAGTGCATGGAGGTGGCCGACAAAAACAAGGGAGAACGCGGTTCGCAAAGTGATACGGCGTACACCGCTACATTCCGTATAGATCACGGCGCTTCGCCAGCGGTCTACCCTGGCTATTCGGATATACATACCCTAAAGATGGATAGCACATACTATTTTTCTCTTGGCAGCCCGATTTTTCAGGAGGGCAAAACCTATATGCTTTATACCGCCGAAATGGAGATAAGGTCTAAAAAAACAGGATTGTTTACCGATGTGGAGACGGGGGACGGTATAGCTTATTCAATGTTTGGCATGTCTCTTAACATAAGATCCGAAGTTGACGCTCACGGTTTGTATGGAGACGACTGGCCGGAGGCAACATATTTTGATACGTTTGAATATGACGTTGAAACGGATTCCATACGTGGCGAGTGGAAGGGGTTTGACAGCGCTGACGCGGGATATTCCATAATAGACATTATGCAGGATGGCGCATTGCCCACCATGCCGTTTATTGAGTTAACGGACGGTATGGGCGTTGAGGATGTGCTCAGCTCGCAATATG
>CAYSKA010000057.1:0-9111 GCA_964431505.1 uncultured Oscillospiraceae bacterium | reverse complement strand
CAATGCTGGTTCCGTTTGGGCAGCCACATTGCGAGTGATCCAGTAGCGTTCCTCCCTCAATAACAACCTGGGTTCCGACCCCACTGTCCTCCATTTGTGTTTTCATAGTTACCTTACTGACGGCTGCTATCGACGCCAGCGCTTCACCTCTGAATCCAAGCGTTTCTATATGCGTCAGGTCCTCGGCTGTAGCCAGCTTGCTCGTAGCATGACGCTCGAAGGCAACAGCCGCGTCGTCATATGATATACCGCCGCCATTGTCGGTAACCCGCATATAGTCAATGCCGCCGCCTTGTATTTCTATGGTTATTGACGTACTGCCTGCGTCAAGCGAGTTTTCGGCTAACTCCTTTATAACTGAAGCCGGCCGCTCAATAACCTCGCCAGCAGCTATCTGGTTGGCTACATTGGTTTCTAGTATCCTTATCTGCTTCATTGTTTCTCACCCCTCGCTTTAGCGCGAAGCTCATTTAGAGTAAACAAGGCTTCGATAGGGGTTAGGGCATTGGTATCCAGCTGTATAAGCCTATCAAGCACCTCGTTTGTATTTTTAACCGTCTTTTCATGCGCCTCTAATTTATGAGACGCTGTCCTAGCATCCATTCTAATTATATCAGAAGCTTCCAATTCAGATAAAATTTCGCCTGCCCTGCTTATAACTCCATCAGGCAGTCCTGCAAGCCTTGCGACCTGTATGCCAAAGCTCTTGTCCGCGCTTCCCCGCACAATCTTATGAAGGAATATTATCTCCTCCCCAATCTCCCTTACGGAAACCCTATAGTTTTTTACTCCTGGGAGCTTGTCCTCAAGTTCGGTTAACTCGTGATAATGCGTTGCGAATAACGCCTTTGCCCCGCATTCTTCCTTGTCGGCAATGCGCTCAAGCACCGCCCACGCTATGCTCAGCCCATCATACGTGCTGGTTCCACGGCCGATCTCATCGAGTATAAGCAAACTGTTTTTTGTTGCGTTATTCAGGATATTGGCCATCTCGCTCATTTCAACCATAAACGTGCTTTGTCCTGATGACAGATTGTCAGAGGCTCCTACGCGGGTAAATATTCTATCAACAATACATATGTCAGCAGTACGCGCGGGCACAAAGGAGCCTATATGGGCCATCAGGACTATAAGCGCAACCTGGCGCATATAGGTACTCTTTCCTGCCATATTAGGACCGGTAATTATAAGGAGCCTGTTATCCTCTCCATCCATAACGGTCATATTGGGGACAAACCCATCCCGCATCCCGCGTTCAACTACCGGATGACGGCCGTCGATTATTTGTATAGCGCCGTTTTCATTTATGGCGGGGCGGCAGTATGCGTTTGCCGAAGCAAGCTGGGCCATAGACTGGTAGGCGTCCACTTCAGCGATCTTTGACGCCGTTTCCTGAAGCCTTGGCAAGCAATCGGTAAGTACAGATCTTATGTCACAAAAAAGGTTATATTCTAGTTCAATGCATTTCTCCTCGGCGCCCAAAATGGCCTCCTGTAAACGCTTTAAATCCGGGGTCGTATAGCGTTCCGCATTTGCAAGTGTTTGGCGCCGTTCGTATTCATATGGTACAAGATGCTGATATGACTTTGTTACCTCAATATAATAACCAAAAACCTTATTGTACTTTATTCGCAGGTTTTTGATACCGGTTCTTTCCCGCTCATTCACTTCCATCTTGGCCAACCAGATCTTGGCGTTTGAAGACGCTTCCCTAAATTTATCAACCTCGGCGTTATAACCCCTGCGTATTATACCGCCTTCACGCACTCCTATGGGCGGCGCATCTGAAATGGCGTTTTTTAGCAGCTCGCATATATCCGGCATTGCGTCAAAGCTATCTGAAATGGCGGCGAAGGCCTGAGACTTTAGACCGGCAAGAAGGTCGTTTAATGGCGGAAGTTTTTCCAGCGACGTTTTAAGCGCGAGGCAATCCCTAGGATTTATGGTGCTATACGCTATTTTGCTGCATAGGCGTTCAATGTCATATATTCCGCTAAGAGCTTCTGTAACAGCATTTTTTAGCATTACCTGCCCAAACAATTCATCGATAGCGTCAAGCCTTCGCTCTATCCTTTCAGCCTCATTCAAGGGCTGATCTACCCAAACGCGCAGCAGGCGCGCTCCCATTGCGGTTTTTGTATTATCAAGCTGGTTTAACAAGGTGCTCTTTTTGCCAGCGTCGTGCCTAATCGGCCTGGTAAGCTCCAGGTTCATACGAGTGGATGCATCCAGCTGCATATATCCATCGCAGCTATAGGGGGATAGCTTTCTAATATGCCTAAGCGCGTTTTTCTGCGTTTCCTCCAGATAACTTAATAATGCACCCGACGCATTTATCCCCAAATGATTGCTCGATTCAAAACCAAAGCCCTTGAGCGTCAGCACCTTAAAGTGCCCTGAAAGTCGTTCATAGGCCCTGTTATTGATATATTCCCTGTTTGAATATGTCTGTGTATAGTAAAGCCCTTTTAAATTGGGAAACCTATCGGATTCGGCCTCGTTGATTATAAGCTCCCTTGGTTTTATACGCGCCAGTTCATCAATAAGAGTAGAATCGGTTGAAAGCCCGAACTCTGTGGCCCAAAACCCTCCAGTAGACACGTCGGAATAAGCGAGACCGGCTATGTCGTCAGATATATAGAGAGATGCGATATAATTGTTCTGTTTATCATCCAGCATCGTCTCCTCTATAATAGTGCCTGGAGTGATAACGCGAACAACATCGCGGACAACAAGCCCCTTGGATTTCTTTGGGTCGGTCAGCTGTTCACATATTGCAACCTTATATCCCTTATTGACGAGTTTATTTATATAACCGTCCCCAGAGTGGTGTGGAATTCCGCACATTGGAGCGCGCTCTTTAAGTCCGCAATCCCTTCCAGTCAATACGATATCCAGCTCGCGCGAAGATTTGATCGCGTCCTCAAAGAACATCTCATAAAAGTCGCCAAGCCGGAACATTAATATGCAGTCGTTATATTTCTCCTTAAGTTCCATATACTGCTGCATAAGTGGCGTAAGTTTATCCATATTAATGCTTTCTCCCATAAAATTATACCATTGTTCCCGAAAGGGAGTTATGTACCACGCTGTCGATACGCACGCGAACTATCTTTCCGATTAACGCCTCGCTTCCTGTAAAATAAACGGTCTTGAAATTGGTAAGCTTTCCATGCATATATGTGACATCAGACCTTGCGTCGCTGCCTTCCACAAGAACATCTTCAACCCGCCCTATATACTTGCTGTTGTTGGAACATAGGCCCTCGGCGATGGCCTTATTCAATTCGTGCAATCTGCGCTTCTTTTCTTCTTGGGGAATTTGGCCGTCCATCTCAGCAGCCTTTGTATGCCTTCTTGGAGAATACATAAACGTATATGCTGCCGAAAACCCAACTCGTCTTACAAGGTTAAGCGTGCATTTAAAATCCGCTTCGGTCTCGCCAGGGAAACCCACTATGATATCTGTTGTTATCTCTATACCAGGAACATGAAGCCTTAAGTTCTCTACAATTTCAGTATAGCGCTCATGCGTGTATCCCCTGTTCATAAGCCTTAGTATCCGGTTGCTTCCCGACTGCACTGGAAGATGAATATGGTTGCATACTTTGCTAAACGACTTCATTGCCAAAATTAATTCAGCGGACAAGTCCTTTGGATGCGAAGTCATAAACCGAATCCGCTCAATTCCGTTTACATCGTTAAGCATACGCAGCAGTTGGGGAAAGTTGACGTTATCCTTTGGCGAATGGTACGAGTTTACATTTTGACCAAGAAGGGTTAGCTCAACATACCCCTGATCAGCCAGTTCCTTTGCCTCTTCAATGATCAGGCTGTGATCGCGGGAGCGTTCGCGCCCCCTTACATATGGTACAATGCAATATGTACAAAAGTTATTGCACCCATACATTATATTTATGTTTGTGGAAAAAGCCCCTGTCCTCTTAATCGGCACGCCCTCCGGTACGGTAGCATGTTCGTCTTCATTTATAAGCATCACCCTTTCGCCTTTAATTGCCTTCGCCAGCATTAAAGGCAGCTTTTGAAGCTCGTTTGTGCCAAATATAATGTCTACAAATGGATACCTTTTATATAGCCTTTGAGCAACCTCTCTTTGCTGCATCATACATCCGCAAACAGCTATTATCGTATCCGGCCGTTCATCCTTCACAGCTTTTAGCGCTCCAACGTTTCCAAATACCCTAAGCTCAGCATGCTCGCGCACACAACAGGTGTTAAATATTATTAAGTCTGCTTCCAACTTATTATCTGACAAAGCATATCCCAGTTCCTCAAGTATTCCGGCTATCTTTTCAGAGTCGTGGCTGTTCATTTGGCAACCATACGATTCAATGAAATATGTAGCGCTATTACACCTGCAAGCTGGCTGGTCGCGCCTATAGTTCCACAGTTATTGGTAAAATCCATGCTTATTTTCATATACACAAATCCTTGTTAAAGTTATTTATATGACAATTATAGTTCCAGCGCTCAAAGCTGGCAAGCTAGAAGTACATCTTTCGGTATAATTTTGAGCAATAGAAGCCTTCCCGATAGTTGGGTCCTTCTTTAATAGAAAATCAAGTAAAAGATATAGCCCAGCTATTAACGCAATAAGCAATATGGTTAAGGCAACCTTCACAAACGATATATTTATACTTTTTGAGGGAGCATAATACCTTTTATCGCCTGGCCGTAGGGCAGTGCCGCTGAATCTGCCGATCTTAGCCGATCCGAACCTTTTTGTTGTGGCATTTTCTCCTGGAATCGGGAATCTGTCAAGTTTTGCAGTACTTCTGACCCGTCGTACAGCTTCTGAGCCAGAGCCACAGGATGTAAACCGCGAATAGCGGGCGTCGACTGTCCTGCGGCCTATTGGCCTGCTGCCGATTCCAAGATAGCGCACAAATCTGGGAACGGAAGCTTGTCCTCTGACGGAATCCGCCTCGTGTCCGCTGGGCTTGAAGCGATAAAGCCGCGCTGCATTCATTTTATTAGCAGCGTTCTTTGATTTTAATTCGTTAAACCGCGACAATTCCGGAGTGCTGTTCTTTAATCGTGAGGTATATGGGCTGTCGCCTTTTGGCCCATAGCTCGACACATGCAGCTTTGATCCCTTTGTCCGCACAGCCGTGCTTCCTTGGCCAAATCTTCCAAGCCGCGGCACGCTTGCCCTGCTTCGCTTTGCCATCGCACCTGCGGGCTTGAATTTATTCATACGCGCTGACTTGCTTTTTAGCCGAACGCCAAAAACAGCTACAGGCTCTTTCACGGAAAGCGGTCTGCTAAACAAAGGACCCTCCCCCTTAATAAATTTTATAGGCTGTAACGGCATATATCTCCTCAAACATTCAGTTATTTTATAGAGTACTTTTGTTTTACTCTTATCCTATGTCTATAAACTCTATGCTTCCGTGTCCGCTTTCAATACGGTAATTCGGGTTGCAAAATCCTTTAACCGTTATTTGGTCATTCAGCTCAAATAGGAATAGCCCTGCTCCCTTCTCTCCTCCCGAAGCTTTTATAGTCACCGTTCCATGAACCTCAATCGCCTCTAACTCAGCCCCGTGATACTCCCCCGTATTGGTAACTTCAAAAACAGCCCCGTCGTTAAGCACCAATGTATTTGAGCACTTCACCGCGTTATACTGGCCCGAGTAGGCGGTTAATTTTGAACCCTCAAGCATAATAAACTCATCTCTGGTGACATTGATCCCATTTAGATTTCCCAGAGCAGTTATTTGAGCATTATTTTGTATCGTCAGACCCTTAGCGTCAATTCCGCGGCCGGTACGCCCTGTTACATTTATGGAGCCGTTTTCATTCAACTTTAAATTGCCTGTGGCGCTAATCCCGTTTAATCCGGCGTCTATTTTGGAGTTTTTAGCCGATATAGTACCGTCTCCCATTATTCCTATACCATCATGAGAGCCCATAAGAGTAAGGCTTTCCATATTCAGGTGGCAGTTATTATCCATGCGAATAACGCACTCTCCCTCACCGTATATCGTAAAACCGTTTCCAATTAGGGTCATAGTTCCCAGTGCTTCGGTCAGCTTTAGAATTTCTCTTCCAATATGTACATTATCCGTTAGTATAGCCGTGCTGCTTCGGCCTTTTCTAAACAGATCGATTAAATCTGCGCCTGAGGATATCTTTATTCCCTCAGAATCCCCCGCAATCTCAATTTTAACAGGAGTTTTTTCAATACGAGTACAGCCAAAAAAAACTCCTACAATAAACAATAAAATTGTGGCGGATACCGTACTTCGTTTCATGCTCAGCTCCTGATTCAACTTTCTTTCTATCATAAAATAATTATAACATAAACTCAGTTGTCTTAGAACAATATATGGGTTAATATGATCTTATTCTTTTAAGTTTATAACTAATAATGGCACATGCCATGAGCGTGTGCCATTATATATGCGTTTAGCTGTGTAACGATTAAATAGGTTAGCGAATCGAAGCCGCGCCCTTGTTAAGCGCCTCACGGTTCAGCGGTATTAGATGCGCTTTCTTTTCCCCAAGCTTGTAAAGCAATGCCTGAAGAACACTTTCAAAATCAACGCACTTTGTTTTCTCAATATAAGCTCCAAGCATAACCATATTGGCTACGCGAGGATTTCCAAGCTCTTCAGCTATTTCGTTGCACGGCACATAATAAACCTCTATGTCGCTGCGCTCTGGCTTTTTATCTATAATGGAACTATTTATAAAAAGCTTGCCGCCAGGTAAAACGCTGTCTTCAAACTTGTCTAACGAGGGCCTGTTCATCGCTACTACGGTTGTAGCCATGGTTACTATAGGTGAGGCTACAGGCGAATCTGATACGACTACAGAACAGTTGGCCGTGCCGCCGCGCATTTCAGGTCCATATGAGGGTAGCCAGGACACCTCTTTATCTTCAAGCATTCCCGCGTAGGCAAGCAGTTGACCCATTAGAAGAACGCCCTGTCCGCCAAAACCAGCAAAAATGTTTTGTTCCAACATGGCTTTATACCTCCTTCTTAACGCCCAGAGGATAGTAGGGAATCATGTTTTGTTCAAGCCATTCCATGGATTCCGATGGATTCATTCCCCAGTTCGTAGGACAGTTTGACAGAACCTCTACCAATGAAAAGCCTTTGCCTTCAAGCTGAGTTTCAAATGCCTTCTTGATAGCGCGCTTTGCCTTAACAATATTCGGGCTGCTGTTTACAGCAACACGTTCTATATAAGCTGAACCCTCTATGGTAGCAAGCATTTCAGCCATTCGAATCGGGCTGCCACAGTGCTCCTTATCCCTTCCGTACGGGGATGTTGTAGTCTTTTGTCCAATAAGGGTAGTAGGAGCCATCTGTCCGCCCGTCATACCGTAAATGGCGTTATTTATAAATATTGTGGTGATCTTCTCTCCCCTATGGGCCGCATGCACTATCTCTGCCGTGCCTATGGAGGCAAGGTCGCCATCGCCCTGATAGGTAAATACAACATTGTTGGGATTTACGCGCTTTATCCCCGTTGCAACAGCTGGAGCGCGTCCATGCGCCGCCTCCTGGGTGTCGGTATTAAAGTACCTGTATGCAAACACCGCACATCCAACCGGCACAACACCAACGGTACGCCCGCCAATATTTAGTTCATCAAGAACTTCCGCAACCAGACGATGTACTATTCCATGTCCGCAACCAGGACAATAATGAAGTACAGCGTCTGTCAGCAGAGGCGTTTTTTTAAAGTTAGCCATTGTTACGCCCTCCTGGATTCAATAATCTTTTCAAATATTTCTTGTGTGGTAGGAACTAAGCTGCCTGGTCTGCCCAAGAAATCTACGGGTTTTTCCGCATTTACGGCAAGCTTGATATCCTCTACCATCTGGCCTGCGCTTATTTCCACAACGATAGCCTTTTTCACGCTATCCTGGCATATTGCCCTGCGCACATCAGCTTCAGGAAATGGCCATATTGTGATTGGACGTACAAGACCAACCTTTATACCGTTCTTTTCAGCAAGCGCGATGGCGCTCTTGCATATACGCGCTACCGTTCCATAGGCACAAAGAATTATCTCGGCGCCATCAGTATTATACAGCTCGCAAAGGCATTCCTTCTCCTTTATCGTAGCGTAGCGCGCCTGCAAACGGTCGTTCAATTCCTGTAGTTCTTCATTTTCTATATACAGTGAGTTGACAACGGCACGTGGACGCCCGCATTCAGGACTCCATCCGGTGGTTGCCCACTCTTTTTGGGGCATCTCACGCCTTTGTTTTCCCTCATGGAATTCAACCGGTTCCATCATCTGGCCTATTATTCCGTCAGCCAGCATCATAACAGGCGTACGGTATATGTCGGCTAGGTCAAACGCATCCTGCATAAGATCTATAGCCTCCTGTACCGACGACGGCGCAAGCGCTATCATATGATATTCGCCATGACCGCCTCCCTTTGTGGTTTGGAAATAGTCGCCCTGGGAGGCCTGTATTGAACCCAAACCAGGGCCGCCGCGCATCATGTTAACGATTACGCAGGGAAGTTCCGCGCCAGCCAAGTATGATATTCCTTCCATTTTAAGACTGATTCCTGGACTTGAGGACGATGTCATAACCCTGGCTCCCGCTCCGGAAGCGCCATAAACCATGTTTATAGCGGCCACTTCGCTTTCAGCCTGGAGGAAACACCCGCCTTCTCTGGGAAGCCTTGCAGACATGTATTCTGGTATATCATTCTGTGGTGTTATAGGATAACCGAAGAAAAAACGGCATCCGGCCTTTATCGCCGCTTCGGCAACAGCTTCGCAGCCCTTCATCAATTTCTTTGCCATAATAACCTTCCCCCTTACCCTCTATCGTCCTGAATCTCAATTACAGAATCAGGACACGTACGAGCGCAGGATGCGCATGCGATACATGAATCCATATCTGTCACCTCTGCGGGATGATATCCCTTTGAGTTGAGCTTAGTCTTTGACAACGCTACAATCTTCTTTGGACATGCTCTGACGCACAGCCCACAACCCTTGCAACGCTCCGCGTTAATGGTTAAAACGACCATTGAGCTTACCTCTCTTTCAATTTGCAATACGCCTTATGTAAGGTGCACAAATACTCGAATAAATTATAGCACCGTTACA
>CAYSKA010000056.1:0-9111 GCA_964431505.1 uncultured Oscillospiraceae bacterium | reverse complement strand
GTATAATAAAAAGCCTGTTTGCGGGGTGCGGCATACCGTGCTACACGGTGGAAAACGTATATCCGAAGCTGGACATTCTGAACATAGAACCCGCACGCAGGGTTATTCACGCCGTATTCGAGAAGCACATAGTAGAGGCGCCAGGAATGGGCCATATTCGAGAAATGGTAACGGGAAACATAATACCTACCCCGGGTGCTGTGATGGAGGCGGCCCAGATATTATACGAGGAGCTGGGCGACCTTGCAGTTATAGATATAGGCGGCGCTACAACGGATGTGCATTCGGTCACAGCCGGTTCCGATGAGATAGCGTCGATATCCACATCTCCTGAACCGTTCGCCAAACGTACGGTTGAGGGCGACCTGGGGCTTTATATCAACGCTCGAAATCTTATAAACCGCATAGGCGTAAACGAATTGAGCAGAGAGCTGGGACTGGATGTAAACTCGGTTATGGAGCGCTATAAACCCATTCCCGATACTCCGCAGCAGCTTATGCTTACAAAGCGTTTGTGCGCCCTGGCCGGTGAAACGGCGGTTATCAGGCATGCGGGATCATTGAGGTATATCTACGGGCCTTCGGGCCGCCAGACGATAGCCGAGGGCAAGGATCTGACCAAATTGAAGTACTTAATAGGCACCGGCGGGGCGCTTACCAGGCTTCCGGACAGGAAAGTGCTTCTCGGGCGGATGGCCGATTGCAATAAAAACGGAATGATGCTTTACCCAAGGGCAGGCGAATTGTCGCTGCTTTATGATAACGATTATATAATGGCCTCCCTGGGGGTGCTTGGAAAGCGTTATCCAAAGGATGCAATAAGGCTTATGAAGAGCAGCATGGGAATATAAGCTAGGCTTAGAAATACCGGACTTAGTCGTATAGATACAGTCCTGGACAATATCTAACTGGAGGGAGCTATGTATCCTAAACTAACAGTCAACCTGAAAAAGCTCAGGCATAACCTGAACTTCCTGCTTAGTCAGTGCCACGGGCGGGGGATAACCGCTTCCATAGTTACAAAGGTGTTTTGTGCTGACGAGCGAATAGTCGAATTGATAGATCATAGCGCTGCGGATTTTATTGCGGATTCGCGTATTCTGAATCTTAAGTCGCTTAATTCCTCAAAACAGAAAGTACTGCTGAGGATTTCCATGCCATCCGAGGCTGAGGATGTTGTGAGGTACGCTGACATAAGCATGCAGTCTGAAATAGCTGCGATACAGAGGCTTGCAAAGGCGGCGAATGGCCAGGAGAAAAAGCATAGGGTTGTTCTTATGATAGATCTTGGCGACCTTCGCGAGGGGATATTCTTTAAGGACAGGCCGCTTATCATGAAAACGGCCAGGGCTGTGGTGGAATCTGGCGCATTGGAGCTGTACGGGCTGGGAACAAACCTGACCTGCTATGGCGGAATACTTCCTGATGAGAACAATATGGGCGTTTTGTGCGATATTGCCCGGGCAATAAGGGAGGAATTCGATATAGAATTGCCAATGGTTTCCGGAGGGAACTCCAGCAGCATTACAATGCTTATGGAGGGAAGACTGCCTGCCGGAATAAACAATCTGCGCCTGGGCGAATCGTTTGTATTGAGCAACGATACCTCCACAGGCCTTCCCATTGAGGAAATGTATTCGGATGCGTTCATTCTTGAGGCGGAAATCGTAGAGCTGCAGGCAAAGCCAAGCAAACCAATAGGAAACAGCGGAAAGAACGCGTTTGGAGAAACGGTTCAATTCGAGGACAGGGGTCAAATGCTTAGGGCGATAATCGCGGTTGGAAGGCAGGACGTTGATCCGGCTGCGCTTAAATGCCTTGATGAGCATGCCGAAATACTGGGCGCAAGTTCCGATCATTTGATTGTTGACTTGACAAAATCAAACATGTACAATGTGGGCGATACAATTAGTTTCGTGCCGGGCTACGGCGCGCTTTTACGCCTGTGTACAAGCAAATATGTTTGCAGGGAATACGTAAATTAATAAATTATAACAAAGGAGACACAACAATGCCTGTAAATCTTAAAGGCCGTCATCTGCTTACTTTAAAGGACTTTACACCTGAAGAAATCCGTTATATGCTTGATCTGGCCCATGACCTCAAGCAAAAGAAGCGTCTTGGAATACGAAACCGTTCGCTTGAGGGCAAGAACATCGTTCTCATATTTGACAAGAGCTCCACGCGCACGCGCTGCGCGTTCGAGGTTGCCGCTTTTGACGAGGGCGCGCAGGTTACGTATTTATCGAACAGCCAGATGGGCAAAAAGGAGTCGCTCGAAGATACCGCAAAGGTGCTGGGACGCTTTTATGACGGCATTGAATACCGCGGCTTCAAACAGGAAGTTGTTGAACTGCTGGCAGGATATTCAGGAGTTCCGGTATGGAACGGACTTACAGATATGTATCATCCAACGCAGATACTTGCGGATTTCATGACCATAGAGGAGAATATTGATAAGCCTTTGTCCAAAACAAAGCTTGTATATATTGGGGATGCCCGCAACAACATGGGCAACTCGCTTATGATAGGCGCTGCAAAGATGGGCATGACCTTTGTCGGCATAGCTCCCAAATGCCTGTTCCCAGACGAGGGCCTTGTCAGGGAGATGCAGGAGGTAGCAAGGGAAACGGGGGCTTCGATAAGCTTTTCTGAGAACCTTGACGACGTAAAGGGCGCCGACGCGATATATACCGACGTATGGGTATCAATGGGCGAAGAGGATCAGTTCGAAGAGCGTATAAAGCTGCTTGCGCCATACCGCGTGACGATGGATGTAATGAACAAGACGGAAAATAAGGATGCGATCTTCCTGCACTGCCTCCCGTCGTTCCACGATCTTGAAACGTCTGTCGGCCGGGAAATCCATCAGAAATTCGGCATTACCGAGATGGAGGTAAGCGACGAGGTGTTCAGGGCAAGATGCTCTAAGGTGTTTGACGAGGCCGAAAACCGTATGCATACGATAAAGGCGGTTATGGTGGCTACCATAGGAAAATAAGCAACTAAGGTTATGACAGGGCCCCGTTGCCTGCGGGAACGGGGCCTTTATAATGTTTTTATTAAGCATTCAGGCTTAAGGAGCTAATAAACATGCACGAACCAACTATTAAATCACGCACATGGGCGGAGATAAATCTCGGTGCGCTCAAGCACAACCTTGGCATTGCAAAGGCCACCGGAAAAAAGGTTATGTGCGTTATAAAAGCGGATGCATACGGTCATGGCGCAGTGGAATGCGGGCGGTTTTTAGAAGAAAACGGCGCCGACGCATTTGCGGTAGCGTGCCTGAGCGAAGCTCTGGAACTAAGGCGGGCAGGCATAGAGCTGCCAATATTGATCTTGGGCTATACGCCGGCGGAATACGCTGATAGTCTGGCTATCTACGCAATAGCCCAGACTGTGGTGGACGAACAATCGGCTATTGAGCTCAATAACGCTGCAAAACGGGCGGGAGTTGCGGTGGAGGTTCATATCAAGCTTGACACGGGCATGTCCCGTACCGGATTGATGTGCCAAGGGGACGCATTTTATGCTTCGGCCGCCTGTTCGACCGAAAGGATCTGCGGCTTGAGCAACCTTAATGTTACGGGAATGTATACTCATCTTGCCGTAGCGGATTCCCCAAAAGAGATTGAATATACGCAATGGCAGATTGGCAGCTTCACCGCAATCAGGGATAGATTGGAAAGCCGCGGGATAAGGCCCGCGATATGCCATGCAGGCAACAGCGCGGCAATCATGAATAACCCCAATGCTCATTTTGATATGGTTAGAGAGGGGATAATGCTTTATGGACTGTATCCCGACAGCATACCAAGGGATGCGGGTCCCTTAATGCCGGTGATGACGCTAAAGTCCCGGGTGGTTCAAATTAGGGAGTTTCCGGAGAATACGACGGTAAGCTATGGAAGGACGTATCGGGCTAAATCTCCAATAAGGTGCGCCGTAATATCCGCCGGCTACGCCGATGGTTATCCAAGAAGACTGTCCAATCGGGCGCATATTCAGATAGCAGGTGAATCATATCCCCAGATAGGACGGGTATGCATGGACATGATTATGGCGGACATTACAGGAGGCAGCGTACAGCGCGGCGACGAAGTAGTTCTATTCGGCGCAAAAGGAATGAGCCTGGAGGAAGTGGCGCAGGAAGTTGGAACAATAAATTACGAAATCGCATGCCTGGTGACATGCAGGGCTAAGCGCGTGTACATAGAATAGTGGAAAGAATAGGCTCTGCGAAAGGTAACGCAGAGCCTGGTATCGTATTAGCAGCGGGCGCAGGATTCTATGCCGCGCACCATTTGCTTATAATTCAGCTCTTCATACCCCTTTCTTAAGTACAGCCTTTCCGCATCCGTATTGCTTTTTGAGATTTCAAGCCTGAACCGCCTGGCCGTACCGGAGTAAATATCATGAATAAAGTCAAGATATTTCCCGCCAAGGCCAAGACCTCTGAATGGTTCCTTAATAAATAATTCCTCTATAAGAACAACAAGGCCTCCGACCTCATTGGAATAAGTGATGGAGATAAGGCCGTAACCAGCCGTTTCCGAATTATGCTCAATTATATGGCACTTTGCATATGGAGAATTGGACATTACTTCGCTGAACGTGCGTTCCATATACTCCACGGGGATGCTATGAAGCACAGCGTTCGACTCGTAGAATTTAGTTACCATATCAATAAATTCAATCCTGTCCTTCAATTCTAAATTGCGTATCATAAATATACCTCACTGTTACCATTATAATAGTATCATACATCAAAGGCCTTAACGCATCAACCATGTATTAAGATGAACAATGCCGGGAGCAGATAGGAAAAACGATTATATAAAAGCAGGAACGCTTTTGTCCCTGCCTAATTAACGTATTAACAAAGCTTACCATATATCCAGTATCGCCTGAAGGATGATTAGCAGTATTACGCCAGGTACGCCCAATAACCCGGCAACTACGGCTGTAACAGGGTTTATAACTATTGATAACCCGACAAAATCCCCTAAAAAATTAAATATAATCAGGATTACCGCGCCAACCACCGCATTGATCAACAGGCGAAAAAGAATCCGTATCGGAAGTGAAAGTATCTTAAATACAAGCCATAATACAATCAGTCCTGCACCAAATGCAAGAACAGAACCAAGGACATCCATTTCCAGCACCCCCCATAGAATATAATACCAAAACCATAGGGGCTTGGCAACCCTGGCGGCAGCTGATAGTATCTGTTATTGAAGGAAGTTATGTCGAAATTGCGAACGCGTTAAGAGGCGCGTTCATCATCCGAGCTCAATCACCCCGTCGCTGAGGCTCAGTGACTCGGAAGCCTTCATGAGGCTTTTGTCGATGTCAGGTTTTCCGTTCTCCTCAAAGGCGCTGATTTCAGCGTTTCCGCAGGCATATATGAAATCGCCGTCTTCAACCCTGAATATGCTCCAGTTTTGGCCTCTTTCTACGTAGGAGTCCCAGCGCCCTTGGGAACGCTCCACAAGGACGCTCAATATTGTACTGCCGTCCGAATCCTTAAAATAATACTTAAGGGATTCTCCGCATAAAACGCCCTCAATAAGCCGTCCATCATCGTATGTAAACTCGAATAAGTAGCTTTCATCATGGCGCCACATGGAGCCGGCGCCGATAACCGTGCCGGCAACACTGCCGCCATAGCGGCCGTCAACGGCATAGAGGCTTCCAATGCTGAGCCTTGCCAGGCTTGAATTCCATATATGCTTTGAAATCCCAATGGAAGCTTCAACGTAATCGGGGCAGGGGTTACTAGCCTTTGCACTGCTAAACGAATAAAACATCACGTTGAGATCGGCAATATAGTCATCGTATAGTGCGAAAACAGGGTTGGAAAAACGATATGCTGTCGGTTCGGCTTGATGCCGCTCATCATCAGACGGCCCGTAATCGACTCCAACGGCAAAGCTGCAGCCCATGACAGAGTATATGAACACGGCCATGGCCATGTTCAGAATTATTATGGCGGCAGACCTGCTTTTCACGGAATTCAGCCCTTTCTTATATTGTTTTCCTCGCACATAAGGACATATACAGCGGATGACACCCTGTTGAGCGCCCTGCACAGCTTTTCACCCGGTTCACCGTCATATGCTGAGATAAGGGCGCGTTCAACATCCCTAACCCGCGTGCGTATAACGTTGAGCCATGACAGGGACAGCCCATCCTCCGGCGATGGTATAAAATGCCCGCATTTAAAATATTTTTGCGGATTATGAGACATATCGTGCAGGTGCTCCATATCCCGCCCAGCAACGCATGGAAGCTCAGGCTCACAGCACCTTACATGTGCGCTCATTATCGCCATCAGACAGCGGTTAATGTCGCCAAGCGCTTCACACAACCTTACGTTCCCCTCACAAAGCGCCAGCGCTGCCCCAAATCCGGTATCAGCCATAGCTCCGTCAAGCAGGCCGCGAAAATGTATCTGAGGATCATCCTTTCTCACCATTACGCCGCCATGAAGGCTAGTCATATGCTGCGGCTTGTTATTGTCTTTCATAAATCCTCCTTTATTTGCTGCATTGATGTCAGAGACAGGCCAATCTTTAATATTCGCCGTTCAGGTAGGAAGCCTGCGCCTGGGTAAGCGTATCAAGCCCCAGCCCCATTGCTGAAACCTTCAGTTGGGCAACCTCGCTATCTAGGGATTCAGGTATATTATAAAGGCCCGGGGACAGCCTTCCCTCGTTTTCAATAAGGTATTTGGCCGAGAGCATCTGGATTGCAAACGACAGGTCCATTATTTCAGCGGGATGGCCGTTCCCAGCCACTATATTTACGAGCCGCCCATCCGCGAGTACGTTTATGGTTCTGCCGTCGGACAGCCTATAGCCATCGATAAACGGTTTTCGTTCCTCCAAGGATACTGAAAGGGATTTAAGCTCGTTTTTATTGAATTCAACGTCAAAATGTCCCGCGTTGGCGACCATGGCGTTGTTCTTCATAACGCTAAAATGCCTGCCGACTATTACATCCTTACAGCCCGTCGCCGTAATGAATATATCCCCAAGAGGAGCTGCATCGTCCATTCGCATTACCCTAAAGCCGTCCATAGCCGCTTCAAGCGCCCTATATGGGTTGACCTCGGTGACAATCACATTTGCGCCAAGTCCCTTTGCCCTCATCGCTATGCCGCTTGAGCAATAACCATAGCCAGCTACAACCACGGTTTTACCCGTTACCATATTATTGGTTGAATACATAATCGCATCCCATACGGACTGTCCGGTGCCATGCCTGTTGTCAAACAGCCGCTTGCAGTTCGCATCGTTTACAGCCATCATGGGAAACCCAAGGGTGTTTGAAGCGGCCCTGGCTTTAAGGCGGTGTATTCCTGTGGTGGTCTCCTCACATCCGCCGATTATTGAGTCGGCGTATTCCGGATGGCCGTCCAGGAGGCTGACAAAATCTCCGCCGTCGTCGATTATAATGTGGGGATGAAACTCCAATGTCTTAATCAGATGCTCCCTGTATTCCTTGTCGGTAGCGCCATACCATGCGTTTACCTCCATTCCCATATCAACAAGCGCGGCGCAGATATCATCCTTCGTAGACAGCGGGTTTGAGCCGGTAACAGCCACCTGGGCTCCGGCAGCCCTTAAAGCCAGCGCAAGGTATGCGGTCTTGGCCTCAAGATGTATGCATACGGATATCCGCTTTCCTGAAAACGGCTTTTCATTTTTATACCGGCGCTCAAGCAAGCTCAATACAGGCATAAAGTCCTTTACCCACTCAATTCGCTTACGCCCCAGCGGCGCAAGGGATATATCTCTTATCTGGGACATTGCTCTTCCTCCAATGCTTAGCTTATGAAATTACCTCAGCTGACGAAACGGGCGCCAGCGTTTAACCGTCCTTTTTAACACCCGCCCCAAAATCTATTTCGCCGCAGATGTTCGTATACATTATCCTGCGTATTTCCTCCAGGGAGCCGGTTTGGCCCAGCGCCCACATGAGCTTTGTAACGGCCGCCTCAGTCGTCATATCATACGAGGGAATTATACCGGCGTCCTTCAGAGGACGGCTTACCTCGTAAATATCGGGAGTAGACGGCTCATAAAGGCATTGCGAGGCCAATATTACGATAATTCCCTGCTCCATGAATTTTACGAGTATCTCGGTATGATCCCTCCTGAAATTATGAACTCCTCCCAGCCCAAACGCCTCTACCACCACTCCCCTGATTCCGCATTCTGGAATCATTGCAAGAAGGTTGGCGCTGGTGCCCGGCACGAGCTTGACGAGCGTTACGCTGGGATCAATATCACGGGAAAAGCTGAACCCACCGTCCGTATGAATGCTGTGAAGCTGTATAAACCGTCCGTTTGCAACCGCTCCCATGTAGGGGTAATTTATTGATTCAAACGCATTCAAAGATGTCGTATGCGTCTTAACTGCCCTGCAGCCCAGTATTATGGAGCCTCCGAAGCATACGTAAACGCCGCCGCCCGCCATCTCCCTTGCGGTTATCACCGCGTTTTCAAGGTTCTTCCTTCCATCCGAATCAGGGCAAACGATAGGGTATTGCGCGCCTGTAAGTATAACGGGAATCCCTATGCCCCTAAGCATAAACGACAGCATGGAAGCTGTATAGGCCATTGTATCAGTGCCATGTGTTATTATAATTCCGTCATACTCCTGGGACGACGCATAAACAGCCTCAGCAAGTATGCGCCATTCTTCGGGCTGTATATTGGAACTGTCCATGCTGAACAGGTCCATGCATTCGATATTGCTTTTGTCTATATCCACAAAATCCAGCAGATCGTCCGCAGCCAATTCAGGGGTTAGGCCCCTGGCGGTTGGTATGCAGGCGATGGTGCCGCCAGTGGCGATTAGGCGCAGCTTGCGCATATTTGCCTCCAAGTTTTTTTATAATTATAACATCTTTATAAGAATGAAAAAAGCGATTTATAATTTATGTTGTCGTATAATAATAGGGCTATAGTTTACTATTATTGTCAACGGCTGGCATTGTTTAACAGAGTGGATGCAACCTTTGTATATTTTAATTCGTCCTATCAACAAAGAAGATTGTTGGAGGAAATAAACATATGAAAACAACTGCGGTTATAT
>CAYSKA010000055.1:689-9212 GCA_964431505.1 uncultured Oscillospiraceae bacterium | reverse complement strand
ATTATTCATACTCAACCTATTGATTCTACCACATATCCATTGAAAATAAAACTATCCCCTGGCGAATCGAATCAAACTTATTTGCCGCTGGACGCTTCTATATCAAACCAGCCGGACATGATATAATGGCGTTATTAAGATTTTAAAGGAGCCGGACATCATGACAACTGTAGTGGAACGCTTTTTGAAGTATGTATCCTTTGATACGGCATCAATGCACGAACAGGATGCAATTCCCAGCACGGACAAGCAAAAGCTGCTTGCTGAGGCGCTTGTAAGCGAGCTGAGGGCCATGGGAATTAAAAATGCGCATATGGATAACCATGGATACGTATATGCAAGGATTCAGGCCAATACCCATGGTATTCCCGTTTTAGGCTTTATAGCGCATATGGATACCTCTCCCGATGCGCCTGGGGCGAACGTCTGCCCACGTATTGTAAGGCAATACGATGGGATGGATATAGAGCTTAATGAGAACATCGTACTCTTAGCATCGGATTTTCCATCGCTAAAAAGGTATGTTGGCCAGGATTTAATCGTTACCGACGGTACTACGCTGCTAGGCGCCGACGATAAGGCGGGAATAGCCGAGATAATGACCCTTGCAGAAATACTTATGAGCAGCCCTGAAATCAGGCACGGGGATATATGCATTGGCTTCACCCCCGACGAAGAGGTAGGAAAGGGCGCGGATATGTTTGATGTAGAAGGATTTGGAGCGGATTATGCATATACGGTTGACGGAGGGGAGCTAGGCTCGATTGAATATGAGAACTTTAACGCTTCCGGTGTTAAAATTAAAATAAACGGCCGCGGAATACATCCAGGCGAGGCTAAGGGAAAGATGATAAATTCCATTCATGTAGCCCATGAATATGACAGCATGCTCCCTTCGGCCGCCAGGCCCGAGCATACCGACGGGTATGAAGGATTTATCCATCTTACGTCCTTTGAAGGCTGCGTTGAAAGTACAAGGATGGAATATATAATTCGTGATCATGACAGCCGTAAGTTTGAACATATGAAAGAGCTTATGAAATTCGGGGCCGCGTACATCAATACAAAATATGGGAAGGGCACTTTAGAAATAGATATTACTGATTCATATTATAATATGAAAGAAAAGCTGTTGCCATATATGCATCTGATCGATAATGCGTGCGCGGTTATGCGCGGTTTGGGGATAGAACCTATTATTACGCCCGTGCGCGGGGGCACCGACGGTGCGCGGCTTTCATTCATGGGGCTTCCTTGCCCAAATCTCTGTACAGGAGGGGAAAACTTTCACGGAAGATATGAGTATATACCGGTCCAGTCAATGGAAAGAACCGTTGATATCCTGCTGGGTATAGTAAAAAGAATGGCAGAGTGATATTTACACGCTCTGCTCCTCGTATAATAGATTTACGGTGTATTTGAGAAGGACACCGTAGAAAACTTGTTATCATAGTATAATGAGCGTAACAGACAGAGGGCGCAGGTTTGCTCCTTGGGGTTCAGCCTCGTACGAAAGAATTGCGCCTCTGTCCTTACGGTAAGGCGCGAATGAACTGGATAGCAAAATGCTTGTTTGTACAGGCTGTGCGCTGCATATCTAACGAGGTTGTATTGCCGTAAGAATCAGAGGGAAACCCTGTCTGTGCATCAATTTGTACATGGGAGGGTTCTTTTTGTTTTACTGCGGAATCGACATCGACAAGTACAACCATGAAGCATCCATCATCGACGCCGAGGGGAAATCGTTGCTTGACAGCTCCGACTACTATCAATCTCCGAAAGCCAGAGGAAAGCATCACCTTACCGCTGTTGGTGCAGTCGCCCGTAAGCTCTGCAACATCATCTTCGACATCCTCAGAGAAAACAGGCCGTATCAGGTGACGCCACCGAAGAAAACCAATCACGGGGAGGAATCCATATGCGAATCAGAATCTTGACCGAGCCCGATATTCCGCAATGGCAAGCGCTATCATCCCAAATGGATAGGATTCCACGAAAAGCTTTATCACTATCTTGGCTTTGTGTTTTCTTGTGATGCTGTTGAGAATGGTATTCCTGTTAAAACTTTCGTAAAATTACCCTCAAATCTCTAATTCCCCCTTGACTTTTTATAGCTGGTCTTTGGTTATCCCAAGGGAGCAATTTTTTTGTATCATCCATGGTTCTTTAAGCATATAATGATGATACCATCCTTATGCCCGGCAAGGCCGCATGGAGGCAGCATGGAAACCAGAAAAAGAAAGCATCGCAGATGGCATTATGTGAGAAAACGGGTGCTTATAGTGCTTGTGTTTCTAGTTGTCGTATTTTCTGCCATATTCGTCTCAGTAGGGATAAACATGAGCCCAGCAGCGCTTTCCCTTGCAGAAGCCAGGGTAACCTCGCTAACATCCACAGCGCTGAATGAGTCTATACTTGAGGCCATGTCCAAAGACGAAGTATATGCCCAGCTTATATCAATGAACAATACTTCTAGCAATGTATACATGCTTCACGCTGATACCGGTAAAATGAATACCCTCGCCGCATCCAGCAGTGAGTCGGCGCAGAAGCGGATTGCGGAAATTGGAGAACAGGGTATCGCCATACCGATTGGTACACTAACCAATATTCCATTCCTGGCTGGAGTGGGACCTGACATAAGGGTAAAATTTGAGCCTGCCGGAAGTGTGGTAAGCGAATTCACCTCCGAGCTCAAATCGGCTGGAATTAATCAGACGCTATACAGGGTAAAGGTACGGCTCACTGCCTCTCTTAAGCTGATTTTGCCAAGCGTATGGGAGGATATTACCGTAAGCGCCGAAATAGCCGTGGCTGAAGGCGTGATCGTGGGCGACGTTCCCGAGGTATATACAAACGTTGCAAATGAGGAGGATATGCTTAACCTCATTCCAACAGAAATACCGTAATTCAGCGCATTAAGTTAAAGGACGAACGGGCATTAAGCTCACTTATGCCGCTCTAAAGCAATGGCCATAATAGGCATTGCTCTGCCTCTACTAATCGATTTTTAGGTGCCAGTATCTATATATTATTCAAACTGGGCGTGGTAGAGCTGTGAATAGAACCCCTTCATATCAAGCAAATCTTCATGTCTTCCCTGTTCAACGATCCGCCCGTCGCGCACCACAAGTATCAGGTCTGCGTTTTGTATTGTAGACAGCCTGTGCGCAATTACAAAGCAGGTTTTATTCTCCATGAGCTTTAGCATTGCAGCCTGAATCTGAAGCTCCGTACGCGTATCGACGTTGGAGGTAGCCTCGTCAAGGATCAGCATGTTCGCGTCCTGAAGCATTGCCCTTGCAATGGTTAAAAGCTGTTTTTGCCCTTTGGATATATTTACGCCGTCCTCGGTAAGAAGCGTATCATATCCATCCGGAAGCTGCATTATCGGCCTGTGTATCCTTGCAGCCTTTGCGGCGGATTCCACCTGTTCCCTTGTCGCTCCGTCGCATCCATAGGCTATATTTTCAAATATTGTACCGTTAAACAGCCATGTGTCCTGCAAAACCATGGCAAAAGAACCCCTCAGACTGCTCCTTGTTAGCCTTTTTATGTCCGTTTTGTCTATTTTTATTGATCCCGAGTTAGGGTCATAAAAGCGCATAAGAAGGTTTATTAGAGTAGTTTTTCCAGAGCCGGTGGGACCAACGATGGCTATCAGCTTTCCAGGACTGGCCAACAGGCTGAGGTTTTGCAGAACAAGTTTCCCCTGCTCATATCCGAAATCCACGTTCTCAACGCGCACCTCTCCCCCATCATGTTTCAGTTCTGCTGCGTCAGGTTCATCAGCGGGTTCAACAGGTTCGTCAAGAAGACGGAATATACGCTCTGCTGCCGCGCTTGCCGATTGAAGCTCGCTTAATATATTTGCCGCCTCGTTTATCGGCCCTGAAAACTTTCTGGAATACAGCACAAACGATGACACGTTCCCCAGCGTAAGCTGTCCGCTCAGGTACATCAGCGCGCCGAATACGCTGATCAATGAAAGCGACAGATTGTTGATGAAGTTGACCGACGGTCCGGTCATACTTCCATAATAGTCGGCCTTATAATAAGCTTCCACCGCAGCATCGTTAAAATTGTCAAACCTTCCTATTATAACCTGCTCGCTGTTATACGCGCGTATGGTTTTCTGACCGGATACCATCTCCTCGACAAATCCGTTAAGTTCGCCAAGCTTTGCCGAACGGGTCCTGAAAAGCGGCCTTACCTTTCTCGTCATATACCTGGTGAATATGACCGACATGGGGACCGTAACCGCAAACACAAGCACAAGCTTGGGCGATAAGCTTATCATCATTGCAAGAGAGCCTACTACGGTTATAACGCTTGTTAGTATCTGAACAAGGTCGTTTGACAGCGATGTATTTACCGTGTCGATATCATATGAGATTCGGCTGAGGATATCCCCCGTTTGATATTTATCAAAAAAGCTTACCGGAAGCTCCATCAGCTTATTAAATACATCCTTTCGCATATTAAACACGATCTTTTGGCTTATATGTATCATCAGAATGGAAAGCGCATAGCCAAGAATGGATGATACGGCAAAAAAGCAAAGCATCAGCCCTGCATAATGAAATACCTGTTGGAAATCTACATTCCCTGGGCCTGGCTCTATTGCATTTATAGCATATCCCGACAGCATGGGTCCCGCCAGTTGAAGCAGGTTACTCCCAAAACTCAGAATTATTGCAATTAACAGCAGCCATTTATATCTGAGCATATACCTGCCAAGGCGAATTAACACCTTTTTAGGATCACGCGGCTTTTCCCTTTTATTATCGTTTCTAGTCATAGCTTACTCCACCCCCATCTGGGTTCTAGCGGTTTCCCTATATACTGGACATGTATTCATCAGCTGCTCATGGGAGCCGATTCCTACTATCCGTCCCTCATCAAGCATAATAATTTTATCAGCGTGTCGAACTGAACTCACCCTCTGGGCTATAAGTATCGTTGTAGTATCAGGGAAGTTCTCCCTAACCGCCTGACGCATTGCGGCGTCCGTCCTGTAGTCAAGCGCGCTGCTTGAGTCATCTAATATTAATATTCTGGGGCTCCCCGCCAGTGCGCGGGCTATAAGCAGACGTTGCTTCTGGCCTCCCGAAAGGTTGGTTGCTTTGGACGTCAGCATATGGTTATATCCATCCGGTAATGAGCTGATGAACTCACAGGCCTGAGCGCACCTGGCGGCAAGCTCTATCCGCTCCATCGGCAACCCCCGCCCAAAGTCTATATTTTCCCGTATTGTGTCCGCAAACAGGGTGTCGCTCTGAAAGGCTATTCCAAACATGGTGTGAAGCTCATCGCCAGGAATACAGTTTACGTTCCTGCCATCGATTCGCACTGTTCCTTTGCTTGTCTCGTAAAACCTCTGCAACAGCAGTATAAGTGTGGTTTTGCCGCTCCCTGTCGCTCCCATAACGCCTAAAACTTCGCCGTGTCCAAGGGCAAAATCTATATCTGTAAGCGAATCCTGCACATTGTTATAGGAAAAACTTACGTTTTCAAATCTAATATGATCCTGCGTGAACATCGAATCCGCTTCTCGTAAAGGCATATCAACGGGCGTATCCAGTACCTCCGCTATTCTCTTTGCAGAAGCGCTTGCCTGCGAGTACATGACAAATATACGGTTTATTGACAGCATTGCGTTTAAAATAATGGTAAAATACGTAAGAAACGCTATAATTTTACCAGGCTCGCTAATCCCGTCCTGAACCAGGAACGCTCCGGTTACTATGACAAAGGTAAGACCAACGTTTAAAAGCATGTTCATCAGAGGATTTGTCGCCGCCATCACCATGCCGGCCTTTTTTTCGGCCTTCACGACCTCGTTGTTTACCGATTCAAACCTGGTCCTTTCATACCCCGTTTTGGAAAGCGCTTTTATAACCCTGTTTCCTGTTACATTATCCCTTACCGTGCGCACCATCTTGTCGCCCGATCTCTGAAGCTTGCTGTATAATGGTATACCTTTTCTTGATATAAGGACTATTCCTAGCCCAATCAGCGGCAAAGTGCATAACAAAACCAAGCTCAACCTAGCATCCAATATCAGCGTTACAGTAACTCCTCCAAGAAGCAGTATAGGTGCGCGAACGCCTATACGCTGCATCATTCCGAGCATCCTGTTTATATTGTAAGTATCGGAAGTCAGCCTTGATATCAGGCTTGGAATAGTAACATCATCATACTGCCTGCATGATAACATGGATATCCTGCTATAAAGATCGTTTCTGATGTTTCGCGTAGCATCCCTTGCCACGCGCGACGCCATGCGATTTGCGGCTATGTTGTTGATAACGGCTATCGCGCTAAACGCAAGCATCATCCCTCCCCACAGATAGATCTGGCCCCTGTCTTTGAGCGGAACAACATCATCAATCATGTGGGCTAAGCACCAGGGCAGCGCCAGATCCATAATAGTCCCAGTAAACTTTATTAAAAGGCCTATGCCCATCCGTCCCAAATAGGGCCTGATATATGATAATATCCTTCTCATATCTCGCCGTTTCTCTCTTCCGGATGCTCGTCAATATAGCTCCTTGCCCTGTCCATGACATGATTCATCATCTTTTCCAACAATAACTGTTCCTCTTTTGAAAAATCCATGATGAGATAATCATGCCATTCCTTCAGCGTCTGCAAAATTACGGGATAGGCAGCCTCAGCCTTGTTAGTCGGATAGATCAGCACAACCCGCTTATCCTGAGAACTTGCCGTTCTGGTTAAAAAGCCTGCCTTATCCAGCAGCGCTACCTGCCTTGCAACATTGCTTTTATGTATATATATTTTGTTGGCAAGCTGTTCCTGGGATATCCCTGGATTTCTGCATACATTGAGTATATATGTGTGCTGGCATCCTGTTATCCCTAGGTTTTTAAAAGCCTGTGACCGTCTAAGGGCTGAGCAGCGTGCTGTTACACTGATGCATCTTGTTAGAGAACTCATTGTCATTACTCCATCAAACTTCGTTGCGAACGCAACTATTATAGCTGCTCAATCCTAAATGGTCAACATGCATTATGGCATTGTTTCATTATATATAAATATTTCGTTTTTTCTTATTGCTTAAATAGCTAAGAATCGCTTTACAAGTGCGTATACGCAACCGCTAAAAGTCTGAAAGTAGCCTAAATAACAGGTTTGCTTTTCTTTTCGAAGTTTTTTTATATCTATTTATATCTTTACTTTGTAAGCCGGAGCGTCAAAAAGACGTTAAGCCGCGATAGATTATCGCACAATAAAATTTCATTCTTTGAGTTTTGAATATTAAATGTCATCCTTGCCGTTTTTTGTGCTTTTGAAACCGCATGAATATGCTCTTAGAAAGGCTCTATCGGGACACAAGCAGGTCATACGAACGGGGCGAAAGCCCCTTTGTTTTCGCCCTCTTAGTTACCAAACTAGCAGGGGCAGCCGACACGGTCAATGGCGGTACACATCACCGTTCATTTTACCATTGACTGGAGGCCGCCGGCACTGCTACCCCTTATGAGTTTTTACTCATTTAGCTTGTTGCTTCTTTTTTACAGGAATCCAAATCTCGCTATAATAGGTTTCGTCGTGTACACCATTGGGATAATCTGAGGGGTCATTGTACATTTCGATATTGTACCCTGCTGCAAACTCATAGTCCTTGCAATTTGGCAGCCATTCGGAGAAGATCTTTTGGTTAACCTCTTGCATAGCGTTCGGCATTCTTCCTGTACAGGGGAATATCGCCCAAGTTAATGCTGGAATTGTTTTTGTAATAAAACCCTCTGGCACTTCGGCCCCCTCCTTATAATTATCCGCTATCAGATATTCAAATTCCCTGCCACCCATACTTTCATCAATGTTAACACCGTACATTCCGCATACGGTATTGCCCTTTCCAGTTTGATAGTGCTCAGCCCAAAATTTCGGAACCTCCAGTGCTGCATTATCATAAGGGAACTTTTTCAACGCACCTATCACTGTAAATGCGCCCTTTTCAACAATTTTGTAATCCATAGTAAAACCACCTTTCAATGTGAATGAAATTCTCAGAGGAGCAAAGGATTTAATCATTGCTCCATCCTTTCGTACAGCTGTCGGTGTGATGCCATGAAAACGTGTAAAAGCCTTTGTAAAGCTGTCGGGAGAATCATATCCATATTTCAGAGCAATATTGATAATTTTTTCCTCTGTGGAAACAAGCTCGCTGCCAGCGAGCGCAAGTCTTCTCTGCCTGATATAATCGCTGACAGTAAATCCACAGAGCATGGAAAATCCCTTTTGAAAATAAAACGGTGAAATAAGTACCTTGTTTGCGATTTTTTCAATGGTCAGTTCATCTGTAAGATTATGTTCGATGTAACCGATAGCTTTTCTGATACTTTCTATCCATTCCATAGCATTCACCTCCCCTTGACTGTGTATCAATCATACCATCTCAGAAGCACCTGTTCCCGATTTATCGTGCCTTTTTCTGTCCATAGGACTGTAAAAAGCGTCGTTGCTTTCGTTGATTAAATTGTACTATTTTTCGCC
>CAYSKA010000055.1:0-679 GCA_964431505.1 uncultured Oscillospiraceae bacterium | reverse complement strand
GCCCAACCTTTCTACTTTATTCGGTACGCTGTGAACCTAACATGACTCATATGGATATTAATTTTTAAAAACCCCAAGAGAGTTTGGATTGGTTGTTAAATCCAGCAAAGCTTAAAGCCTAAATTTATGGGGTGCAACGTACTTAATTGCGCAGGATCTAAAAAGAGCATAGAAACCATTTAAAAATTCCACACTCTTAATCAAATATATTACGATACGCAAACCCGCGTTAAATCAATCATCTATTTGAGCGTCAAACTCCAAGCTGTCGCCTGTAAATGCGTCTATGGGGTATTCATACTCCATCGTACCCTTATAAAACTCTATCTCATACACTATGCAGACTTTTGCCCCGCTGTCCAGCCCTTTAACCCTGTCTTAAACAGCGTCCCGCGCTGTCAAAACGGGAGTATCCTTTCCAGCGCGCCTAAGCTTGCGAAGCACCTCAAAGACGTCCACCTTTGGCATCATTATATCAAGAATCACTGCATCGTATTCAGCACACAATGGGCAGCCTATCTCCCTTCACCATCCGTACAGCTGTCCGCCGAATAACCATTGGACATAGGTTTCTTGGTAATAATGCGATTCAATTCCGACTCGTCCTCGGCAAGCAGTACGCGCATAACATTACACCACAAAAAACTATAGCGCTTAAAGATTAAAGCAGGATTAGAAA
>CAYSKA010000054.1:6188-9212 GCA_964431505.1 uncultured Oscillospiraceae bacterium | reverse complement strand
GCTACGTGCTGGTTGATGAGTATCAGGACACCAACCTTCCCCAGTACAGCCTTGTAAGGCTGCTTTGTGAGGAACACCGAAACCTCTGCGTTGTGGGCGACGACGACCAAAGCATATATGGCTGGAGGGGAGCCGATATAAGAAACATACTTGAGTTTGAAACTGACTTTCCAGGCGCAGAGATAATAAGGCTCGAACAAAATTATCGATCCTCTGCCAACATCCTCAACGCCGCCAACAGCGTGATATCCAATAATATCGGACGAAAGGAAAAACGCCTGTGGACCAATAAGGCCAGCGGCGATACGATAACGCATCATTGCGCGGACGACGAGAGAAGGGAGGCGGACTTCGTATGCAGGACCATTATGAGCGGAATAAGGAGCGGCAGGGCTTACAGCGATTACGCAGTCCTCTACCGTATGAACGCTCAAAGCCGTATCCTGGAGACAATGCTGCTGTCATACGGTATACCGCATAATGTATATGGAGGTCAAAGGTTCTACGACCGCAAGGAGATAAAGGATATCCTCGCTTATCTAAGAGTGGTTGCCAACCCAAATGACGACGTTGCGTTCAGGAGGATAGTAAACGTCCCTGCCAGGGGAATAGGCGCTGCAACGCTGCAAAAGCTAACGGATGCGGCGGTTAATAGCGGCAGGCCTCTTTTAGTAACCGCACTCGGCGATACGCCTATGGATTTAAAAACGGCAGCAAAGCTTAAACCTTTCAGGGACATGATGGCCGGTGTTTTAAAAAAGAAAGCCGAGCTCCCGCCGTCAGAGCTTACGGAATATATACTAGGCCAAATAAGGTATAGGGAGTACTTGGAACTAGAGGGGAAGACGCAGGCGGAGACCAGGTGGGAAAATATTTTGGAGCTTATGGGAAACATAAGAGAAGTAGAAAACAGCATAGTTGACCCTGAAACAGACGCGCTAGGCGCTTTTCTGGAGAGCGTTGCGCTAATGTCAGATATTGATTCGATGAGCGACGAGTACGGCACCGTATCACTTATGACGCTTCACAGCGCTAAAGGGCTTGAGTTTGGTACCGTGTTCATAGCCGGCATGGAGGATGGCATATTCCCCACTTCGAGATCCAAGTTCGATCCCGACTCAATGGAGGAGGAGAGGCGACTGATGTATGTTGGAATGACAAGGGCCATGGAAAAGCTATATCTGCTCAACACCAGGCACAGAACCCTTTTCGGCCATACTTCCGACAGCATTGAATCCCGATTTCTGAGGGAAATCCCAGAGGAGTTCTTGGAAAGCCCGTCAGCTTTGCGCGGATTCGGGCGCGCGGCCGATGAGTATAATTATGGCCGAAGACCATCTGAAGGATTATATGAGAAGCAATCCAGCGTTCCCGCCTTTGCAGGCAGTTCCAAATATGAAAAGCCCGCTGCCGTTCAAATGAAGGACCTGAGCATATATCAGCGCGTACGCCACGCGAAATTTGGAGAGGGCACTGTAATAGAGATGACTGGAAGCGGAAACGCTATGCTGATATCTATTGACTTTGATTCGGTCGGTGTGAAAAAGCTGGCGGGAGCGTATGCCCCAATCGAGCCGGTCAAGTAAACCAAAGCGGAGGTTTAAATGCAGCAGGGCATGAGGGAACTCGTAGATAGATTAAACGATTATGCGCATGCATATTACGTGCTTGACGCGCCAAAGATCAGCGATAAGGAGTATGACGGGCTGTTTGACGAGCTGCTAAGGCTTGAAGCTGATACGGGCATAGTCCTTCCAGATTCGCCAACGCTTAGGGTCGGCGGCGAGCCGGTTGCAGCGTTTGAGCAGCATACCCATATCCAACGCTTATGGAGTCTTGACAAGATAAGATCGCGTGAAGAGTTAATGCTTTGGATGGACAGATCGGATAAGTTAAAGCGAGAGTTTGAAAAGAGCTCCGGCAATCCGCTTCCGGAGTCCGATTATGTATTGGAATATAAGTTTGACGGACTTACGGTTAATCTGACCTACGATGGAGGAAAGCTAGTGTACGCGGCAACGCGTGGCAACGGAATAACGGGTGAAGGCATTCTTGAGCAGGTCAAGACGATACGCGACGTTCCGCTTGCAATAAAACACATGGGCAAGCTTGAGGTTCAGGGCGAATGTTATATGAAGTTAAGCGTTCTTGACGAGCTCAACAGCTCGACTGGAGAGCATCTGAAAAACGCTAGGAACGCGGCAGCGGGGGCGCTGCGCAACCTTGACCCCAAGGTAACGGCAAGGCGAAAGCTTTCATTTTTTTGCTATAGCATAGGATATGCAGAAGGAATGATGTTTTCGTCACATATGGAGATATTAGATTTTCTTAAGGAAAATGGGTTTAAAATAAGCCCTTATATGCGTGTACACAGGGATGCCTCCGCTATCATTGATGATATAAAGGAAGTCGAAACCCATAGGGGAGAGCTTGATTTCCTCATCGACGGCATGGTAATTAAAATAAACGACATTGCTACAAGGGAAGTATTGGGGTATACGGACAGGTTTCCCAGATGGGCTGTGGCCTATAAGTTTACAGCCGAAGAAACTACAACAACAATAAACAGCATTACCTGGGAGGTTGGACGCACCGGAAAGCTTACGCCCCTTGCCCGTCTTGAACCGGTGGAGCTTGCGGGAGCCACCATATCCCGAGCAACGCTGAACAATTATGACGATATACTCAGAAAGCGCGTCGGAGCGGGCTCAAAGGTTTTTATACGCAGAAGTAATGATGTTATTCCGGAAATTTTGGGCTGCGTGAATGATGAAGCGCCTGTAACGGAGGTTGAAAAACCTTCGGTATGTCCGGCGTGCGGCGCCCATGTCGAACAGAGAGGGGCAAACATATTCTGCACAAACTCGCTTACCTGCACACCCCAAATAGTGGCCAGGCTTGTACACTACGCATCTAGGGACGCCATGGATATTGAAACATTCTCGGACAAAACGGCGTCGCAGTTCGTTGAATCACTCAATATAGTAACAATACCTCAGCTATACCGGCTGACCATGGAGGAGC
>CAYSKA010000054.1:0-6178 GCA_964431505.1 uncultured Oscillospiraceae bacterium | reverse complement strand
AGAACCTGCTGTCGGCGATTGAAAGGAGTAAGAGCCGTCCGCTTTCATCGTTTTTATTCGCATTAGGCATACCGAATGTCGGGATAAAGACGGCCCGTATTCTTTCAAAACAGTTTTTAACACTACAGGCGGTTAGACGCGCCGAATACGACGAACTGGTAGCGATAAAGGATATTGGGGATATTGTTGCAAGGGGGATAGTGGATTTCTTCAGCGATGACTCGATTAGCTCGGCGATAGACGAGATACTGGCCTACGGCGTTAAGCCCAGGGATGAGGAAGGCGGAGAAATGCAAAGTTCTATCACTGGCAAGACCATCGTGATAACAGGTACAATGAAGCGCATGGATCGCAGCGGCATCGAATCGCTTATTCAGAGCCTTGGAGCCTCCGCAAGCGGAAGTGTGAGCAAAAAAACCGACTATGTCGTTGCCGGAGAGGGCGCTGGAAGCAAATTGAACAAGGCTAACGAACTGGGGATTATGGTAGTAACCGAGGATGAATTTTTTGAGATGATAGGGAAACAGGGATGAAACAGGGGAAGCTTAGCAACGAAAGGCTGGAGAGCCTTATTCTCAGCAAGTTTGGACGTACAAGAGCTGAAGTCGTGTGTTCGCCGGGCATAGGGGTAGATTGTGCCGCAGTTGACCTCGGCGGGCGGCTTGCCGTGCTGTCGTGCGATCCAATCACATCCGCTAAGGAAAACGCCGGAAGGCTGACGGTTCATATCAACTGTAATGACGCGGCAGCGGCTGGAGCTGAGCCTATAGGACTTTTGATAACCCTGCTTGCGCCTCCATCAGCTGGATATGAGGACATTGGAAAGCTGGCCGATGAAATCGCGGAGGCTGCGGCCGAGGCTAATGTTGACATCATTGGAGGCCACACTGAGGTGACGGATAGCGTGACCCGTATAATCACTTCAGCAGCGGTAATTGCGCGATGCGTTCTTGACAGGCCAATAACCCCAGCGGGTATGCGCGAAGGGGATCAGCTTGTTATGACAAAGACAGCTGGACTGGAAGGAACCGCTATCATTGCAGAGGACTTTAAGGACAGGCTTAAAGGCGTGCTGAGTGAAACGGAGCTAGCGGAGGCCCGCGGATTCATTAACGGGATAAGCGTAGTAAAGGAAGGTGTGTACGCAGCAAGGCACGGGGCTACCGCCATGCATGATATCACAGAGGGGGGCGTGTTCGGCGCTGCATGGGAGATGGCCTACGCATCAAAAATGGGGATATGCCTTGATTTGGGTTCGATACCTGTTCACCCGATCACAAAAAGGGTTTGTTCTGCGCTTTCAATAGATTTATACAGGCTTATATCCAGCGGAAGTATGCTTATATCATGCCCTAACGGGGAAGAAATGGTACGGGGGCTTTCGTCCAGCGGAGTAGACGCAACAATAATCGGCTATATAGGCGGAGAAGGCGTGAGGCTCTCTGACAATACGTTAATAGAGGCACCTGGCAGAGACGAGCTATACAGGTTGTTTGAATAAAATTTGCGCTTAACGCCCATTGACACGCATTTGCCGATGCAATATAATGCTATAAAGGCTATGATTGGAAGAGTAGCGACGCTTTAACGGTTTAGAGAGGATGGCCCAGGCTGTAAGCTATCCCGAAGTTAAGCAGCGTGAAGGACATCCATGAGCTGCCGCTAAAATGCGGACGTGTGCATGCGTTATAGGCTTAAAGTGGAGCATTTTTGCTCAATAAGGGTGGCACCGCGGGTTTTCCGTCCCTACATCAGGACAGGAGACCCCTTTATTATACATAAGGAGGAATAAACTACATGCAAGTTCAGGCGCCCAAGGGCACGAAGGATGTTTTGCCGTCTGAAAGCTACCGGTGGCAATATTTTGAGGGCATTATCAGACAGATATGCCTTAAGTATGGCTTTAAAGAGGTGCGCACGCCGGTAATAGAGCATACCGAACTGTTTTTGAGAAGCATTGGAGATACCACGGATATAGTGCAAAAGGAAATGTATACCTTCAGCGATAAGGGCGACCGTTCCATTACGCTAAAACCAGAAGGTACGGCAGGAATTGTGCGCATGTTCATTGAACATGGGGTTTTTAATGAATCCCAGCCAACCAAGCTGTATTATCTGAACAGTCCTACGTTTCGCTACGAGCGTCCTCAGGCCGGAAGGCTTCGCGAGCACCATCAGTTTGGCATTGAGATGTTCGGCGCTGTGCGAGCCAGCGCGGATGCGGAGTGCATTATGCTGGCAAAGGGATTGTTTGATACCATTGGAATCAAGGAGCTTGAACTTCATTTAAACAGCATAGGATGCCCTAAATGCCGGCCCGATTACAATAGAAGGCTAAAGGCATACTTTAAGGAGCATGTTGATGAACTTTGCAGCACCTGTCGGGACCGCCTGGAAAGGAATCCTTTGCGCATACTTGACTGCAAAGAGGACAGGTGTAAAGCCGTGGCAAGGCTTGCGCCCAAGACCATCGAGTGCCTATGCAAGGAATGTGTGGACCACCTTGATGAGTTAAAATTATGCTTGGATGCAACAGGAACGGAATATGTAATCGACCCGTTTGTGGTAAGAGGGCTTGATTATTATACCAGGACCGTGTTTGAATTTGTATCCAAACATATTGGATCCCAGGGAACCGTATGCGGCGGGGGCAGGTATGACCTGCTGGTAGAGCAGTCGGGAGGCCCCCATACGCCGGCTGTCGGCTTTGGCCTTGGGATGGAAAGGCTTCTTATGGTTGCCCAAAACCAGGGGGTTGCGTTCCCAGCGCAGCAAAGGGTAGACGTATATATTGTCTCGATGGATGAACCGACCAGGATTGCTGGATACAAACTGGCAAACGATCTGCGCAACAGGGGGTATATAGCTGAGACCGATCATATTGGAAGGAGCGTTAAGGCGCAGTTTAAGTACGCCGGCAAGATGGAGGCACGATTTGTAGCCGTTATCGGTCAGGATGAGCTGACAACGGGCGTTGTTAAGCTTAAGAACATGGATACCGGAGAAGAGGCGATGGTAAAGATGTATAATATACCGGATTGTATAGAAAGGTGGGACGAGATTTAATGAAAGAGTTACTTCAAGGTTGGAAGCGAACACATTATTGTGCCGAACCGGCCGAGATGGAGGTAGGCAAAGAGGTACTGCTGATGGGCTGGGCCGATTCGTGGAGAAACCTGGGTTCCCTTATATTCATCGGATTACGGGATAGAAGCGGCATTATGCAGGTTGTCTTTGATGAGAGCGCAGTTGAGGGGGACGTATTCAGGCTTGCGGAAACAATAAGAAGCGAATATGTGATTGCCGTTTGCGGCGTATTGAGAAAACGCTCTCCTGAAATGGTTAATAAAAACATGAAAACAGGAGCGTTTGAGCTTGTTGCAAACAGCCTTAAGATATTAAGCGCTGCCAGGACAACGCCGATATATATTGAGGACGACCTGGACGCTCAGGAGCAGGTGCGGCTTAAGTACCGTTATCTTGATTTAAGAAGACCGCACATGCAGAATATCTTTATGACCAGGCATAAAATAGCCCAGTGCGCGCGCGAGTTCTTTTATGGCAGCGGGTTCATGGAGATTGAAACCCCAATGCTTACCAAAAGCACCCCCGAGGGGGCGAGGGACTATCTTGTGCCAAGCAGGGTGCACCCAAATAAATTCTATGCTTTGCCGCAAAGCCCACAGCTGTTTAAGCAACTGCTGATGATCTCGGGATTTGACAGATATATGCAGATAGCGCGCTGCTTCCGCGACGAGGACCTAAGGGCGGACCGTCAGCCGGAGTTCACTCAGATAGACGTTGAGATGTCCTTTGTTGATTCCGAGGAGGTAATGTCTATAAATGAAGCGTTTATCAAAAAGCTGCTTAATGAAACGCTTAACGTTAAAATTGAGCTGCCACTGAAACGGATAACCTATTCTGAGGCGATAGAGCGCTATGGGTCCGATAAACCCGATACCCGATTTGGCCTTGAGCTTATTAATATTGGCGATCTGGTTATGGACTGCGGATTTAAGGTGTTTACCGATGCATTGCGTAGCGGTGGGAGCGTGCGCTGCATAAATGCAAAAGGCTCGTCTAAAGGCTTTACCCGCAAGACCATTGACGAGTTGACCGAGTTTGTTAAAATCTACAGGGCAAAAGGGCTTGCTTGGATAAACATGAAACCGGACGCAATACAGTGTTCTTTCGCCAAATTCATGACCGATAAGCAGATGGAGGATATCATTGAACGTACCGGTGCCAAGACAGGTGATATAATATTCTTCGTGGCTGATCAAAACAATGAAACCGTCTTTGCTGCACTGGGGGCATTACGCCTTGAGCTTGCCAAGCGGTTAGACCTTATTAAAAAAGGAGTATATGATTTGCTGTGGGTTACGGACTTCCCTCTGCTTGAGTGGGATGGGGAGGAGGGCCGATATGTGGCCAAGCACCATCCGTTTACCAGCCCAAAGGATGAGGACCTGGAGCTGCTCGACACCGATCCCCTCAAGGTTCGGGCGAAAGCCTATGATATGGTGCTCAATGGTAATGAGATAGGAGGAGGCTCTATAAGAATACATTCAATGCAACTTCAGGAGCGTATGTTTGAGTTGCTTGGATTCAGCAAGGAACAGGCGTGGGAGAGGTTTGGTTTCCTGATGGAAGCGCTTAAATACGGCACGCCACCTCATGGCGGCATAGCATATGGACTTGACAGGCTCGTTATGATAATAGCTGGAACGGACAACATACGCGATGTAATTGCGTTTCCAAAGGTACAAACTGCGGCCTGCCTTATGTCGAACGCCCCCGATTTTGTCGAAGAAGGGCAGCTAGAGGAGTTGAGGATTAAGTTGGATACGGAGCAGGCATGGAACAATATGGAGAGGTCATAGGCGCAGAGGGCGATACTGCAACCGTGCGGTTCAAACGGAGCAAAGCGTGCGGTAAATGCAGGGCTTGCTTTACCCTAGGAAGCGACGCAGCCTTGATTGAAATCGAAAACACCCTTAACGCAAAGGTGGGCGATATCGTGGAGATACAGCTTCATGCCAACAGCATGGTTAAGGCTACGCTTATGATGTACGGAATACCGCTGATGGGGCTGATAATAGGCGTTATAGCCGGCTCGTTCATTGGAGGTGATGCGGCAGCGCTGATATGCGGTGCGGGACTGGCGCTTATAACGTATGTTATTATACATCTTTTTGAACCTAAGCTGAGCAGAACGGATGCGTTTAAACCGCGCATGCTGAGTATACTAAAGAACAATGAAGGAAAGGAGTTGCTTAAATGAACACTGAAGCAAAACACATTACAGAAGTGGAATTTGAGACAGAAGTGCTTGAGTCGGATAAACCGGTCCTGGTCGATTTTTGGGCGCCATGGTGCGGCCCCTGCCGTATGGTAGGGCCCGAGGTGGAGGCTATAGCCGAAGAATACGCTGGAAGGGTGAGCGTTGCTAAAATAAACGTGGATGAGCAACCTGAGCTGGCGGGAAGATACGGAATTATGTCAATTCCTACGATCATCGTATTTAAAAACGGCGAGATAGCAGAGCAAAGCGTTGGCGCTGTAAGCAGGGGCAAACTTAAGGAGATGCTTGACAGGCATATAAAGCAATAATATCTGGGTAAATAACGGCAGATGGAATTCCGTTACATCTGCCGTTATCATTTTAGAATTCTGGAAGCGGATTTACATATTGTTAACACTTTATGATTGCCTTGTCGTGCCGTTTCGTGTACAATAATCAATGACTAAATATGTCATCTGTATTAAAAGGGAGGTAAATGTTTAATGTTTAAAAAAGCACTCGTTTTAGTTATGGCAATCGCCATGGTATTTAGTTTGGCATCATGTGGAAACGGTGGAGAAGGTAAAGTGACACCAACCGCTCCAAATAATAAGGTTACAGTAGATCCTAATGTTACTCCAAACAGTGCTAGCAAAAAGGATCCAAATCAGACGCCTTCGTCCTCTTCCAAAAAAGCAACGGATACAGCAGAATGGCCAAAGGACGAGGAGCTGCTGAAAACCGTTATAAAGCCCGAGTTCGGCACCCTGGATTCCGTTAACGAAATGGAGGATGGTTCCATTATTATTAAATTGAGGGGAGCTACTAACGAGAACCTCAGCGATTATTATGATGCATATAAAGCAGCTGGTTTCGAAGGTGATTATATGAAGG
>CAYSKA010000053.1:0-9309 GCA_964431505.1 uncultured Oscillospiraceae bacterium | reverse complement strand
AACGAGGAGAAGGGGCTTTCCTCCGGCGAAAGAAAGATGTTTTCTCTGGCTAAGCAGGTTTTAGTAACGGAACTTGCTGTAGCAACCAATCGCGATATAAACGAGTTTGACGATGTAATATAGTTTATATGCGGATAAGGCAACCAGAATCAACATTCCTATTTTCATTTAATTTATATTTCACTAAGGACGGTGATGCGCTTTGGCTCGCAAAATTGCGAGATTGTTTATTACAGTTTTCGGTATTATAATCGGAATTGCGATAATATATTCAATAAACGAAGCCATGCTTAACCTCGGAACTGGTATGTCCGAGGTATTTGAACCTTGGGCGTTAATAGCGATATATATAGCAGCCGGAACTGTTTTTGGACTTATATCATACTTTATTGCGCCCAAACTGATGAAAGGGTTTAAAGCAGCAATAAACGCTATTGACCATTGGTTGAGTGAAATGCCGCTTTCAGTAATGTTCTTCGGGGTTGTTGGCCTTACCGTAGGTCTATTGATAGCGCTGTTGATAAGCACTCTGTTATCCGGACTTACGTTTAGATGGTTTACTGTTTTAATAAACGTAGTCCTGTATACGGGGTTAGGATACCTTGGATGGACAATAATGATAAGGCGGCGCAATGAGATAAATCCGCCCACCTGGCTAAAACGCGGAGGCAGGGGGAGGACAAATATCCATGCAATACCTAAGCTGCTGGATACGTCATCAATTATAGATGGCAGAATATTTGATATATGCCGTACAGGAATAATTGAAGGCACGATCATTGTTCCCGAGTTTGTGCTGCAGGAGCTCAGGCATATAGCTGACAGCCAGGACGCGCTTAAGCGCAACAGGGGCAGAAGGGGTCTCGACATTTTAAAACGGATGCAGGATGAGCTGGAAATACCGATAAACATAACTCAATGTGATTATAACGATATTAACGAAGTGGATTCAAAGCTTATACGTCTTGCCCATAGCATGGGCGGAGCTGTTGTGACAACCGATTATAACCTTAACAAGGTTGCCGGCGTTCAGAGCGTACCCGTGCTCAATATAAACGACCTGTCAAATGCGATAAAGTCGGTTGTGCTGCCTGGAGAGGATATTTTTGTATCCATTATAAAGGAGGGCAAGGAATTAAATCAGGGAGTGGCCTACCTCGATGACGGAACAATGATAGTAATTGAAAACGGGAAAAAGCATATTGGAGAGGATCTCAGTGTAGTTGTAACAAGCGTATTGCAAACCTCGGCTGGCAGACTGATCTTTGCTAAGGTTCAATCGGCAGAATAATCTTAATAACCGTCTAAAGTAAAACGATACGGGGGCTGATTGCCCCTTTTTATTTGGCCATAGCCAAATGGTTCGCTGCCAAAGCCCCACCCCCTTCATGCGATTTCAACGTCATAGATTGTTAATTTAAAGACGGTCACAGAGCACATAAGAACTTGAATAACCCTTATAAATAGAGTTCTGAACCTTAAGGACAGCTTTATCAGGTGCAATACACTGATTATTGGAATTTTGCAGACTGACAGCGCTATATGGACTCACAATGGTTATTATGAACCCAGTATGGTTTTTTATTTCAAAATAAGCATATCCTTAGAATATCTGCTATAATGTGGGTTGGACTCTCAAATTAGGAAGGGTATTGAAGCCATATGGATAATAGAAAGGGATCCTTTGTAAGAGGGGCTGCTGTGCTGGCCATTGCCGGACTTATTGTAAAGCTCATTGGGGCTGTTTACCGCATACCTCTTGCAAACATCATAGAAACCGATGGCCTTAAATTCTACGAAGTGGCGTATCCGTGGTATAGCTGGCTATTGGTTATCTCGTCGGCAGGCCTTCCAACCGCTATATCAAAGCTTGTTTCAGAACGTGTTACGCTTGGCGACTACAGGGGAGCACGGGATATCTTCCGCATTGCAATGCGGATACTCATAGTTATCGGAACGGTCACTATGCTGATAATGCTGCTTGGCGCCGAGCTGTTTGCAGGAATCACGTATCCGTCTTATGCGCAGGAAATGATACAGAAGCAGAGCATGGTTTTTAGGGCGCTATCGCCTGCGTTGCTGTTTGTTTCTATAATGTGCGCGTATAGGGGATACATGCAGGGAATGCAGCTGATGATGGGAACGGCTGTATCCCAGGTTGTGGAACAGGTCGGAAAGCTTATCATAGGTTTTACGCTGGCTGCACAGCTTCTTCCAAAAGGCCCGGAATATGCGGCTATGGGCGCGCTATTGGGAGTGTCTGCTTCAGAACTTATTGCGCTTATCGTCATATGGCTGTTTTACAGGCGCAATAAGGGCAAATTCAGTGCAAAACTATCCTCCTCTCAGCGCGCCAAGCCAATGCGGTTCAGGCATATAGCTAAGAAACTTCTAGTAATTGCAATTCCAATAACCATAGGCGCGTCCATTATGCCTTTAACGGGAATAATGGATAGTGCGATGATAACAAGAGGCCTGGCTGGCATTGGATTCACCATTGATGAAGCTTCCTCCGCATTCGCAATTCTCAGGGGGAACGTAACTCCAATCATCAACATGCCCGCGGCGCTTACAACCGCGCTTGCAATTAGCCTTGTGCCAGCTATTTCCGCAAGGATGGCAGCTAAAAATTATAAAGGCGTGAGAAGCGCGTCCAAGATGGGGATGAAGCTTGCGCTGATAATCGGGGCGCCATGCGCCGCTGGACTATATGTATTGGCCGAGCCGATAATAGAGCTATTATTTGTAAATCTTGAAGGTCAACAGCTTATGCTGGCAGCCGATCTTATGCGGTCTTGCTCGGTGGGCGTTTTGTTCCTGTCGCTGGTACAGACTATGACAGGGGTATTGCAGGGGATGGGCAGGCCGAACATCCCTGTAATCAACCTAGTGTTTGGGGGGATATTGAAGGTTATAACTATGGTGATTCTCATGCGCATCCCCACCATAAACATACAGGGGGCTGCTATATCCACAATAATATGCTATGCTGCGGCAGGAATTTTGGATACGATTTATGTGCTTAGAAAAACGGGCATGCGCGTTAAGTTATGGGATATGTTCTTAAAGCCAATAGCAGCTGCCCTCATCATGGCGGTATCAGTATCGCTTTGCTACAATGCCTTACATGCTGCGGGTCATAATACCCTGGCAACGGTTGGAAGCGTAGCGGTAGGAGTGGTCGTATATGCTGCCCTGATGTTCCTGTTAAGGATGTTTAGCCCAGATGAGTTGGAGTTTATGCCAGGCGGCCGGAAACTGCGCAGGCTTATGTATAGGGACGAAAGATAGATACGGCCAGGCCATAAATAGATAAACAAATGCGGATAAAGGAGATTGAGTTATGCCAAAGCTGATAATTGCTCCGCTGTCGGCAGGCGGAGCAGTGACCAGAAACGTATATCAGGAAATATTGAAGGCGGATAAGCTGTTTATTCAAACGCTTAAGCATCCGGTGTCCAAATGGGTTAGCGCAGAGGGGCTAAACGCGGTATCAATGGATGACCTTTATGAAACCGCCGATAACTTTGACCGACTTAACGAGCTGATAGCCGGACGCGTCGTACGCGGCGGCAACGCCGTTTACGCGCCCCTGGGACGGGGATGCTCTGAGCCGCTGATGAACGAGATATTAAAGGCGGCTAGCAAGAACGGCACGCAAGTAGTAATATTGCCTTCCTCTGGCTTTGCGGAAGCTGCCATGTCCGATATTGGCATAGCGGCGCCGTCAGCTGTTATGATATGTTCGGCCAGTTCAATGCCCAAGCGGATAGATCCAAGTGTTCCAATATGCATAGAGGAGCTGGATACGAGGCTGTTGGCAGGGGACATAAAATTAGCGCTGCAGGAGTATTATCCAGATGAATTTGAGGTATACTTGGCATATATGACGGACGGCGGGCAATATTGTAAAACGAAGTTAAAGCTGTGCGATCTTGACAGGCAGGAAGAACTATTTGGTATCGCAACGGTTTTATACATTCCCAGCGCTGAATTCGCTATGCTTGACCGTTACGGGTTGGAGGACCTCCAGCATGTACTCAGGCGGCTCCGCTCTCCAGGTGGATGCCCATGGGACGCCGAGCAGACGCATGAGACCTTGAAAACGCCTCTAATTGAGGAATCATACGAGGTTCTTGACGCAATAGACCGCCTGGATACCGTGGCGCTTTGCGAGGAATTGGGCGACTTGCTTCTTCAGGTGGTATTTCACACCCAAATAGAGGAGGAGAACCGTGAGTTTACTATGAGGGACGTGTGCACGGAAATAGTGAAGAAGCTGATATACAGGCACCCCCATGTGTTTGCTGGCGAGACGGTTAGGAATTCTGAAGAAGTCCTTGCGAATTGGGAGACACTCAAGCGCAGGGAAAAGGCGCAGAAGACCCAGTCGGATGCAATCAAGGCAGTGCCAAAGGGCTTTCCCGCACTGATTAGGAGTTTAAAAATTCAGAAAAAGGCGGCGGATGTCGGCTTTGACTGGGATAGCGCGGAGGAGGCGTTCTTCAAAATCCGTGAGGAGACCGATGAGCTGATGCAGGCGATGGAATCCGGCGTCAGCATCGGGGAGGAGCTGGGCGACCTGCTGTTTTCCGCTGTAAATGTAGCGCGGTTGCTCAAGCTTGATCCGGAGCTGTGCCTCAATGAAGCGGCGGATAAGTTCTCCAACAGGTTTATGCGCATGGAATCCCTAATTTTAAAATCCGGGAAACGGTTTAGCGATATGAATCTGTCTGAAATGGATGAATTCTGGGAGAAAACCAAAGCATAGGCCGGGAAATATAAAAAAGTGCTTGTACATCCGGCAAAAGGCTTGTATAATGTGATTCGGCGTTTATTAATTAAAAATGAAGATAATTGAATCCAAGGAGGAATACTCAACAATGAATAAAACCGAACTGATAAATGCTGTAGCCGATAAGACGGCTATGACGAAGAAGGATGTGGAAAAGGCGATGAACGCCATGCTGCTCACAATTTCCGACGCTCTAAGAAACGGGGATAAGGTTCAGTTGGTGGGCTTTGGAAGCTTTGAGGTAAGGGAGCGCAGCGCACATAAGGGACGCAACCCGCAAACAGGGGAAGAAATCGAAATACCGGCAGGCAAAACGCCGGCGTTCAAGGCCGGCAAGGCGTTGAAGGATGCATTGAACTAATTGAGCTGGATAATGGGTATTGCCATATAATTGCTGTATCAATCCTGCGGCATCTGGTTGATGCTGTAGTAACGGCTAGATTTGTGTTACGAGAAATCATAGGCTAAACGCATTGGACAACAATGAAAAAGCATATTGGCCGGGCAAACGCGATTTACCGAAGGCGTAGGTATCGCGTTTTCTTTTATTTTATATCGTGGTATGCTATAATCTTTTCTGGTTGATTAAGAGTTAAAGGAGTTTGGGGGATGAAAAAGAAATCGTTGGTCAGGCGATTTGTGGGGTATTATAAACCGCACCTTCCGTTGTTCCTGCTGGATATGTTCTGCGCGTTGGTGATAGCGGCGGTTGACGTTGTATATCCTTTGCTTTCAAAGATAGCGCTTGACAAGTATTTGCCAAGCGGGATGTACGGAGCGTTTTTTATTATAGTTTTTGGTTCGCTGCTGGCATATATCGTCAGGTCGATCTTCACCTATATTGTAACCTATATTGGGCATCAGACAGGCGTTAGAATAGAAGCTGATATGAGAAGGGATATCTTCACCCATATACAAAAGCTACCGTTCAGCTTTTATGATAGAACCAGAACCGGATTTCTGCTTTCCCGCTGTACAAACGATCTGTTTGACGTTACGGAACTCGCCCATCATGGCCCTGAGGACCTTTTTATATCAATAGTAACCTTTTTAGGAGCTTTCGCCGTAATGCTTACGATAGAATGGCGTTTGGCCCTGATTTTGATGGCCTTTGTTCCAGTAATGATCTTCTTTGTAATATTATTGAGAAAACGCATGAGTACCGCATCGCACAGGGTAAAGGAAGGCATCGCTATTATTAATGCCGGCATTGAGTCGTCCATATCCGGAGCAAGGGTGGCCAAGGCGTTTGCAAACGAAGATTACGAGATAGAAAAGTTCAATAGGGGAAACTCCAGGTTTGTCAACTCCAAAAAGGAATACTATAAGGCAATGGGCATATTCATGGGGGGAATGGAGCTGTTTACAAGCATACTAAAGGTTGTAGTGCTTGGATTGGGAGGAATCCTTATAATGAGCAACGGCCTGGATATGGTTGCTCTGCTTACGTTTTCACTATATGTAACCTCATTTGTTTCACCAATAAGAAAGTTGGCCATGTTTGCTGAGACATATACCATGGGAATGTCCGGATTTGCAAGGTTTATTGAAATAATGGATACCGATCCGGATATAGAGGATGTCAAAAACGCCAAGCCGCTTAAAAACGTAAATGGAGACATAGCGTTTAAAAATGTATCGTTTTCATATAATGGAGAAATAGACGTGCTTAAAAACGTAAGCATAAATATTAAGGCAGGGAAAAAGCTGGCGCTTGTGGGGCCGTCCGGAGGTGGAAAGACTACCATATGCCATCTGATACCCAGGTTCTATGAACCAACGGGAGGCATCATAACCATTGACGCAAAGGACATAAGGTGCGTTACATTGAGCTCGTTAAGGGCAAATATAGGGATAGTGCAGCAGGATGTATTCCTATTTGCCGATACGATAAGGGAGAACATCAGGTACGGGCGGATTGACGCTACAGACGAGGAGATAATTGACGCTGCAGTTGCCGCGGAAATACATGATGATATAATGGCAATGCCTTATGGATATGATACAATGGTGGGCGAACGTGGGGTTACTCTCTCAGGCGGACAGAAGCAGCGCGTATCCATCGCGCGCATATTCCTTAAGAACCCGCCGATTCTGATATTGGATGAGGCTACTAGCGCACTTGATTCCGCCACCGAGGCCAGGATAACAAATGCGTTTGACAGGCTCAGCGAGGGAAGGACCACCATAGTAATAGCCCACAGGCTGTCTACAATATGGAATGCTGACGAGATCGCCGTTATTGAAGGCGAAGGCATTGTAGAGCGGGGCACTCACGACGAGCTTATGAGGCTTAACGGCGAATATGCGGGGCTTCAGAAAGCTCAGCGAGCATAAAATTCGGAGGGACTTGGATGAACATCAGCATAGACGGGATAATCACTGAAATAAAATACGGAGAATCAATTCTGAACGCTGTAAATCAGCTTGGCCTGGACAGCGATACACTGAAGATGAAACCCTTGGCGGCCCAGATAGGCGGAGAGGTGTTCAACTTAAACTATACGCCTTTTAGGGACGTGTCAATTCACCTTCTCAGGTATGGTGAAGAGGAGGGCAAGAGGGTATATGAGAGGACCCTTCAGTTTGTGTTCATCATGTCTGTACGAAAGCTATTTCCCAATGCTAAAGTATATGTGCGCTACTCCATGGGAGAGGGCCTGTATATAACCATTGAAAAGACGCCGGAGCTCACAGAGGAGGATGTTTTATCCATAAAGGCGGAGTGCGCTGGGATAATCGGGCGCAACATTCCGCTCGTTAGAAAAAGGCTTGATATCAAGGAAGCCCTGTCCTTATTTGAGGCGGACGGCCAGAGGGATAAAGCCGATCTGCTGAGATGGCGTCAGTTCAACTACTTCGATGTATATATGGCCGAGGGCTATGCCGACTACTTTTATGGCGAGATGGCGCCAAGCACCGGTTATGTAAACGTTTTCGACATACATTGCCTAACCGACGCTGTAGTATTGCTCATGCCGGATACGGAATGTCCGGATCAGGCTTCAAAGTATGGGCATATGCCTAAGCTATCCGAAGTGTACAGAATGAGCGATATTTGGGGCAAGCTGATGACCTGCTCAAATGCGGTCGAGCTGAACCACAGGGTGGAAAACGGCAGTATCCACGAACTTATCAGAGTTAACGAAGCGCTTCATGAGAAGGAATATGCAAAGATAGCGGACGATATAGCAAGCAGGCATGCACAGGCTGTAATGGTTGCCGGCCCCTCTTCATCGGGGAAAACTACGTCGGCCAACCGGATTGCAACGCAGCTTCGAGTGCTGGGGCTTGACCCAATTATGTTATCGCTTGACAACTACTATATTGACAGGGATAAAATACCAGTAAATGAACACGGGGAAAGGGATCTTGAACATATAGACACCCTTGACATTAAAAGGTTCAACCAGGATCTGCTGCTGCTTTTAAACGGCGAAGAAACCGAGGCGCCTGTGTTCAACTTTAAAACGGGCCGCCGCGATGAAACCGGAAGGGTTCTGCGCCTCCTCCCGGATCAGCCTATAATTATTGAGGGAATACATGGGCTCAACCCTGTGCTGATCAATGAGCATATAAGCCACGATAAGATATTCAGGGTCTATGTTAGCGCCTTAACGACGATAAACCTTGATGACCACAACAGGATAAAGACAACGGATGTCAGGCTATTGAGAAGACTTGTTAGAGATTATGAAACGCGCAATGCGTCGATGGAGCTTACGCTGTCCATGTGGCCTTCCGTAAGGCGGGGAGAGGAGCGGTGGATATTCCCGTATCAGGAGAATGCCGACGTAATTTTTAATACGACGCTTCACTACGAGCTGGCGGTTCTAAAAAAATACGTATATCCGCTTTTGAAGGAGGTACCCCCTGAGAGTCCATTTTATGGCAGGGCCAGATCTGTTGTAAAATTCCTCAACTATTTTCTTGATGCAAACGTTGAGGATGAGATTCCGCCAACCTCAATCCTGCGTGAATTCATTGGCGGCAATGTATTCTACAAGTAATTAAGGACATATATCTGCGCAATGGGGAGTGGGGCACCAATTGTTATTAGCCCACTTTTTATCATACGAACACCTTTGCGGCATTATAGGGCTGCAAGGGTCCCAAATGAGACAATCAAATAACCTGAGATATATCAGCGGCTCCTGGGTTAGCGGCGTCTTGGGGATCATTCTGGTTATTATTCTACGGTGGACCGTAGCCTGGTTTTGCCCAGGTGATTGTTGATCTTAGGGGGTGGGCTGATTCAAAATCCGCAGGATTAGCGCGCCCATCGGAATCATCAGCAGCAAAAAATCGGGCGGCACGGTTTTATCACCGTCTGCAATCCAGTCACCTCCAGAATAAGATAGAAAAGCCATACGGGATCAAGATTTGTTTAAGAAAAAATGCTACAAAAGAATTATAGGTGTGTGAACGGCATGTAAATATGCAATCAGTGGATGACAAACCGCTGTAGATAGGGTAAAATTAAAAGATGGGTAAATATACACTATGGATAAAGC